>DATGTA010000042.1:0-22202 GCA_035302085.1 Bacillota bacterium | reverse complement strand
ATATTATTGCTTTAGGTGCAGGTATTTCTGATGGATTAGGTTTTGGTGATAATGCAAAAGCAGCATTAATCACACGTGGTCTTGCGGAAATTAGTCGTCTCGGTGCAACTTTAGGTGCTAATCCTTTAACATTTCTAGGGTTACCTGGAGTTGGCGATCTTATCGTTACTTGTACAAGTGTTCATAGTCGAAATTGGCGGGCTGGCAACTTACTCGGAAAAGGTGAATCGTTAGACGATATTTTAAAGCAAATGGGTATGGTCGTTGAAGGTGTTCAAACAACTGAGGCTGCCTTTCAATTTGCAAAAAAGCAAAACATTGAAATGCCAATTACTGAAGCGATTTACAATGTTCTTTTTCATAATCAATCAACAGATGAAGCAGTCAAACAGTTGATGGGCCGTGATCGTCGTTCAGAACTCGATGACTTTTCAGCGCTGATCAATGACTAGTAATTCGTCTACACGCTAAGTTTCCTCGTGCATATAATATGTTGAATCAACAGACGAGGGGGCTTAGTCTATGAACAATCCGTTTGATCAAATTAAACAGGAGACGAATATTACGCCAGATGAAATTTATGATATTGCTGAGTCGGTGAAGCATGCTAATTTCACAGATGAGCGAACGGTTCGACAACTTATTCAACAATTAGCCAAAATCGCTAATCGACCGATTTCGAAAGCGAAAGAAGAACAAATGGTTGAAATGATCTTAAATAACAATCTACCGACAACGATAGATGAACTTAATAACATGTTTTAAATAATTGCGATTTATGCGAATGACCAAATTTGCATCGAGATAAAGAGACTCTTTATCTCGATCATCTTCTTTTAGTATTTAATATTATGTACAATAAAAAGGTCATAAAATGTTAGCAAACGTACAAATATGTTATAATTCATTTGTATCATTGATCGTTTCTATGAAGAGGTGATAGATGTTGTCTGTTTCACTTTTAAAAATGTGGATATCATTTGCAGGCATTATTTTATTATTCATTGCAACCGGCCTTATTTTACTAAGCAGACATAAATTGCAAGGATGGCTTGCCGGTTTAGTATCCTTAATCGCATACATATCGCTTATTTTAGGTGGTTTAATTATATTGTATATCGTTTTTTCTGGACCAACGCAATAAGTTACTCGGGAGGTACCTGATGGATTTTAAAAACATTGTCCAAAGTCAATTAATACTTCTAATGATTATATTTTTAAGTGGTTGTTTGTTTCCTAAAAATGAACTGTCACAAAATCAAGTACCTTATGAAGATCAACTAATGACGGTACAAAATGCTGTCGATCAATTTAAAGAGCAAACAAATGGACTTATACCGATTAAAACAAAAGATGCTGACACACCAATATTTGAAAAATATTTAATTGACTTTGATCAACTGCAACAACAAGAGATTTTATCAGCAATTCCTGGAAATGCCTTTGAAAGTGGTGGCATTTATCAATATGTCATTATCGACCCTGAGGAAACAGCAGAAGTAAAACTAATTGATTTGCGCACAACGGAAGCTATTCGTAAGGTGAATGTAAAGTTAGATATTTATCGAGACAAGCATTTGTATCCTCCATTTGGCGAAGAAGTGGCTGAAGGCCTGTATAAAATTGATTATAAAAAATTAAATTTTAAGGAAGAACCATTTGTCGAAAGCCCTTTTACGCAAAATGATCTACCACTCGTGATGAACGTCCATGGCGAATTATTTATCGACTATCGAAAGGATCTTATGCAAGCTTTAAATGAATTTGATCATTCATATACAGCAGGTGATGACATTCGCTTTTTATTAACGGAACATTACCCGTTTGTACCTGCACATACAATTCCATATACGATTGAAAATAATGAACCTATCTTTATGTTATCCGAATAAATAATGAATAAAGTAACCCTTGCCTCATATATTGTTGCAAGGGTTTTTTTATTGATAACATACAATTAAAGTCATATTTCACTAGGACAACATCATAGACTTGTAATGTTATAACAATGACCAGATGAATAAGTAGATGTGCTAAAATTAGGAGGGGATCATTTGGAAAAAATAGATATTTTTAAAGATATTGCTAAACGAACAGATGGTGATATTTATTTAGGTGTTGTAGGCGCTGTCCGTACAGGTAAATCAACATTTATTAAAAAGTTTATGGAGCTTCTTGTACTGCCAAACATCGCTAGTGACCATGATCGCGTGCGAACTAAAGATGAGTTACCACAAAGTGCTGCCGGAAAAACAATTATGACGACAGAGCCGAAGTTTGTTCCAAATCAAGCGGTAACCGTTAATGTTGAAGATGGATTAGATGTAAATGTTCGACTCGTTGATTGTGTTGGTTACGCCGTGGATGGAGCCCAAGGATTTGAAGATGAAAACGGCCCACGTATGATTCATACACCATGGTACGAGGAAGCGATACCATTTCATGATGCCGCAGAGATTGGTACTCGAAAAGTTATTCAAGAACATTCAACTATTGGAATCATCGTGACAACGGATGGATCTATTGGGGAAATCGAGCGAGACAATTATGAGTTAGCCGAGGAACAAATTGTTGATGAATTAAAAGAAGTCGGTAAACCGTTTATTATGCTTATTAATTCTAAACATCCAACAAGACAAGATACTGAACAGTTACGTCAACAATTAATGGAAACACATGACATACCTGTCTTAGCGATGAACATTGAAGCGATGACTGAACATGATGTTTATAATGTTTTGCGGGAATCCTTGTATGAGTTTCCAGTGTTAGAAGTTAATGTCAATTTACCAAGTTGGGTGATGGTACTTAAAGAATCTCATTGGTTACGAGAAAATTATCAACAAACAATCCATGCAACGATTAAAAATATTAAACGATTAAGAGATGTTAAATCAATCGTTGGTGAACTTAATGACTATGATTATATTGATGAGGCTTATTTAGCTGGCATGGAAATGGGTGAAGGGATTGCCGAAATTGACTTACATGCTCCCAATCACCTATATGATCAAGTTCTTAAAGAAATTGTTGGTGAAGAGATTCGTGGGCGAGATCATTTACTTGAATTAATGCAAGAATTTGCCTATGCAAAACAAGAATATGATCAAATTTCTGGCGCTTTACAAATGGTTAAACAAACAGGATATGGAATTGCTTCACCAAGCATTGAAGATATGATCCTTGATGAACCAGAGATCATCCGACAAGGTTCAAGATATGGTGTACGTTTAAAAGCGGATGCACCTTCCATTCATATGATTAAAGTCGAAGTTGAGTCGGAATTTGCACCAATCATTGGAACTGAAAAACAAAGCGAAGAACTCGTCAGGTATTTAATGCAAGATTTTGAAGAAGACCCATTATCAATTTGGGAATCAGATATTTTTGGTCGCTCATTGAGTTCAATTGTCCGTGAAGGTATTCAGGCGAAAATATCATTAATGCCAGAAAATGCTCGTTATAAATTAAAAGATACATTGGAAAGAATCATCAATGAAGGCTCCGGCGGCTTGATCGCAATTATATTATAGCAGCTATATCAGGCTGCTTTTTTGTTGTTTGAAAATGAAATATACGTTGTCTAATAAAAACAAATACATAGATTGTTTTTATTTTCGACATCCTAAAAAAGCGGCTAATACCGCTTTTTTATGTTAATAATTAATAGCTTTTGTTTGATACGAACGAAGAGAATGAGTAAAAATTTTAGATGAAAGAGTTAACTGTTAATTTTAATTTATACAAAAAAGTAAATGTTTTCATATTTAACAATAAAATGTTCGTGTGTAACTATGACTAGCTTTTATTGAAATTCATTCTATTAAACGATTATTTATGGTAAAATTAATTAGTATAGAAGTAATATATGGTATAATTCCCATTCATCAGTCCATAGTGAATATTTCAAAAGACGCTCACTAAAAGCTTTTGAAAGAATATTTTTTAAAAATAATTGAAAAAATTATAGATTTTTGTTGAATTTTATGCCAAACTCATATAGTATAAGCCTTGTCATCCTAAGAAGGTGACTTTGCAGTATAAAATTAGGCTAATCAGTGAACAAATGATGATATAATCATTTTGTTCATCAGGTTGTTATGTTTAATCTAAGAGGAGGTGAATATCATGAATAAGACTGATTTAATCAATGCAGTTGCTGTATCAACAGAACTTTCTAAGAAAGATGCAGGTCAAGCTGTTGATGCTGTTTTTCAAACAATCATGGATTCACTAGGAAATGGTGAAAAAGTGCAAATTATTGGTTTTGGAAACTTTGAAGTACGTGATCGGGCGGCACGTAAAGGCCGTAACCCACAAACAGGGGAAGAAATTCAAATCCCTGCAAGCAAGGTTCCAGCTTTTAGAGCAGGTAAAGCCCTTAAGGATGCAGTTAAAGGTAACTAATTTACATAGGGCTTAAGGGTGCGTGTACACGCACCCTTTTTTTAACGATTAAATAACTTATATAATGTATCAATAGATAATCAATAAAAATTTAGTTAAATCGAGGTGCTTACAATGATCACAGGTGATTATTTTGTTATTAAAGCATATGAAGATGGTGTTAGTGTCATTGGATTAACACGTGGTTCAGATACTCGTTTTCACCATATGGAAAAACTTGATAAAGGTGAAGTAATGATCGCTCAATTTACGGAACACACTTCAGCAGTTAAAGTACGTGGTCAAGCACTCATTCAAACAAAATATGGTGAAATAGAAAGTGATTAATAGGTGCTAGATCGTCATCACAAATGATAGCCGATGTATTAACGATAATTTTAAAATTATGTTATACTTAATGAGCAATCATTATCATTATACGATGATCATTGAATCAGTCATCAAAATATATTTAATAGGTAACTTGTCGATCAGAAGGGCTCAGGTGATGACTTTGGATTCCTTTGACAACGAATTAAAAGCATTAAAAATAGATATTGAAGCAAGTATGAAACATACATATATGGAAAAATATATTGAGAAACCTTATATTGATGAAATAAAACTTGCCATTTTAACCAAACTATTTAAACAACAAGCATTCGTCGAAACGAATCATAAAGATTATATTGTTTCAACAATGCTCATTCAAATTGCATCAGATACACATGAACTCAATCAATCTGTCAACCACTTGACTGAACAGCAGGCGCAAAAGGAAAAACAATTGCGTGTGTTGGCAGGTGATTATTACAGTGGACTTCATTATTTATTATTAGCTAAAACTGGTGATTTTTCTCTCATTCGCCAACTAGCACAAACGATTAGACGATTAAATGAATTAAAAATGGATTTATATTATAAAAAGCATTTAAATTTTACAGAGCTGTTGAATTTCCAAAAACAGATCCACTCACTGATTTCAGTTAAAGTGATGAAAATGTATACGGACTTTTCAATCCAACCATTTATTGAGGACTTAATACTTATCAATCAATTAATCTTAGAAAAACAATTATTAATTAAACAGCAACAGACACGTTTATTTAGTAAAATCATTCATAAAGAGCGGCCTCATCTACTCATTAATCAAATAAAATGTACTATTGATGATTATATGTATCGTTTAGATAAACATTTAGCAGATCCAATGATGAAGTCAGCTTTAAAACAATTGCAGTTCGATCAAATCTATCAACGACTCACTTATAAAAATTGCTCTTTTGTGGAAGAAGGTTAACCCTATGGATGAACAGCAATCAAAAGAAGAACGGGTCCATCGCGTATTTGAAAATATATCTAATAAATATGATACGATGAATTCAATCATATCTTTTAAACGTCATAAAGCGTGGCGAAAAGATACGATGCGTCGAATGAACGTTAAACAAGGGACAAAAGCTCTTGATGTTTGTAGTGGAACAGGTGATTGGGCGATTGCTTTAGCGAATGAAGTTGGTAAATCAGGCCATGTGATTGGATTAGATTTTAGCGAAAACATGCTAAAAGTAGCCCGTGAAAAGTTAGAATCATTGGATCTACCACACTTAAAATTTGTCCATGGAAATGCAATGGAATTACCATTTGCGGACAATACATTTGATTATGTCACAATAGGTTTTGGTCTACGTAATGTACCGGATTATATGACTGTATTAAAGGAAATGCATCGTGTTCTTAAACAAAATGGGGTAGTTGTTTGTTTAGAAACTTCACAACCGACAACGTTTGGTTTTAAGCAATTATTTAATGTGTATTTTCGATTTATCATGCCATTGTTCGGTCGTATCTTTGCGAAAAGTTATCGGGAATATGCTTGGTTAAATGAATCAACGAAAAACTTTCCTAACAAAGATAAGTTAAAAAAAATGTTTATTCAAGCGGGATTTTCTGATATACAAGTAAAAAGTTATTCAGGTGGAGTAGCAGCTATGCATCTTGGATTCAAACGGGACAATGAGTAAAAGTAGATATTTTAAAAGGTGACACTCATGAATATAGCTAAAACTTATGAACATTTAAATAAAGATTTGCAAACAATTGAAAAGTCTCTCGATCAAACGATCCAAGCGAACCACCCTGTCCTTAGAAACGCTGCGACACAACTTTTACAAGCGGGTGGTAAAAGGATACGTCCTGTTTTTGTTATGTTAGCGAATCAAATAGGGACTTATAATATTTCCCAAACAAAAAACGTAGCTGTCCCTCTTGAATTGATTCATATGGCAACATTAGTTCATGATGATGTGATCGATGATGCCGAGTTAAGACGAGGACAACCGACGATCAAAAAACAGTATGGTAACCAAGTCGCTATGTATACAGGGGATTATTTATTATCAATTGCCTTGGAAAAAATTGCCATGCTAAAAAATAAACAAATACACCAAGTGTTATCACATGCGATTGTTGAAGTTTGTCTTGGGGAAATCGAACAAATTAAAGATCAATTTAATGAGCAACAGCACATACGCCATTATTTACGTCGCATTAAACGAAAGACAGCTCTCTTAATTGCGACAAGTTGTAAGCTTGGTGCGATTATTGGAGAAGCACCAACAAAAATCGTTAATCAGCTTTATAAATATGGCTATTATGTCGGAATGTCTTATCAAATTATCGATGATATATTAGATTTTACATCGACACCTGAAGAACTTGGTAAACCGACCGGTAGTGATCTTATCCAAGGCAACATTACATTGCCAACATTGTTCGCCATGCAAGATAAACATTTTCAAGAACAATTAAAGCAAGTATTTTTACAGGCAAAAAAACATGATAGAACATTACAATTTACAGAGCTTATCGAAATGATTTTAACATCTGATGCTATCCAACGGTCATATGAGGTGAGCAATTGGTATTTGAGAAAGGCGCTCGCAGCCTTAGAACCTATACCAAATGGTCAAGCGAAAAAGACATTACAATCAATTGCCCATTATATCGGTCAACGAAGAAAATAATTGTTATTTTAATCATAGTTTGATACTATTTTAACGATATGACTTTAAAATACATATAAATGAGGTGCTTATGATGAAAAAAACTTTTTTAATGGTCAAACCAGATGGTGTCCAACGTCATATAATTGGAGAAATTGTTCATAAATTTGAGAAAAAAGGTTTTAAACTCGTGGCAGCGAAATTAATGAATATACCAAATGAGTTAGCGAAAGAACATTATGGTGAACATGCGGATAAACCTTTCTATGATGAATTAGTTGATTTCATTACATCTGGACCTGTATTTGCGATGGTTTGGGAAGGTGAAGAGGTCATTAAAACGGCTCGGCAAATGATGGGTGCAACGAATCCACTTGAAGCAGACCCTGGAACGATTCGTGGAGACTATGGTGTAACTGTTGGTAAAAATATTATTCACGGTTCAGATTCAGAAGAAAGTGCTGCACGTGAAATTAATTTATTTTTTGATGAAAAAGAAATTTTATCATATGACTTACAAAGTGAAACATGGGTTTATTAAACAATGATTGATTAACAGTTTATACGTCAAATAAAATGAAAGAGATGTAAGCCGCCGTAAGTATACGGGGGCTTTTTTAAAAATAAATAAAAAAGAGGCTATTGACATGGGAAACGAGTATCATGCATTCATCGATAAAATTTACGATAAATTAGGAATTAATTTACGTTTATATAAAGAAAATCAAATGAAACGACGGTTAACATCTTTAAAAAACAAACGTGACTTTACATCTTTTCAAAGCTACTATTATGCGTTACAAAAAGATGAATATTTACTCGATGAGTTTATCGATCGTTTAACGATTAATGTCACCGAATTTTATCGAAATCCTAAACGTTGGGATATCCTCCAAAAAACTGTATTTCCAAAGCTTCTGCAAAACTCAACATCTTTAAACATTTGGAGTGCTGCATGTTCAACAGGCGAGGAACCATATAGTATTGCACTCATGTTAACTGAACATTTTCCACAAGTATCATTTAACATATTGGCAACTGACCTCGATGAAAAAGCTTTAGCAAAAGCAGAGCATGGGGAGTATATTAGTCGTTCATTAAAAGATTTGCCTGAATCACTAAAGCATAAATATTTTACGAAAAAAGGATCACTTTATATCATTGATCAGTCATTAAAAAAGCACATTACATTTAAAAAACATAATTTGTTAAGTGATCCTTATCCAAAAAATGTTGATTTAATCGTTTGTCGCAATGTCCTTATTTATTTCACGGATGAAGCTAAGCAAATGATCTATAAAAAATTTAGTCAATCATTAAAAGAAGCCGGTGTTTTATTTGTCGGAAGTACGGAACAAATTTTTAATCCGGCACAATATAATTTGCAAGTATTAGAAACATTTTTTTATGAAAAATATTGAAGCGATAAATAAAATTTTCAGGAAATATTGCTTATTTCATAACAGGTCGCTATAATTGTAAGATACATTTTATATGTTTAGAACATATAATGAATAAAGGAGATGGGGGATTTTCATGCGTTATTTAACATCGGGTGAATCACATGGTAAACAATTAACGACGATTATTGAAGGTGTTCCTGCCAGGATGCCTCTTGTCGCTGATGATATTAACCATTCACTACTTGAGCGACAAAAAGGGTATGGGCGGGGGCGTCGGATGCAAATTGAAAAAGATTTAGTTGAAATTGCTAGTGGTGTTCGTCATGGTTACACATTAGGCTCACCGATTGCTCTAGTGATACATAACGATGACTTTAAGCGGTGGACAGACATTATGGGCGAAGAACCTATTGCAGATGATAAAAAAGTACGTCGCATCATTTCACGTCCACGTCCAGGTCATGCTGATTTAAATGGTGCGCTTAAATATGGCCACCGTGATATGCGTAATGTCCTTGAACGTTCATCCGCACGGGAAACAGCTGCCCGGGTTGCTGCAGGTGCAGTTGCGAAAACATTATTAAAACATTTAGGGATTCATATTACAGCATATGTCAAAGAAATTGCTGGAATAAAAGCAGCAGATCAAGATAATTTGTCTGTCAAAGAAAGACGAGAAATATCTGAAGCATCACCCGTTCGAACCCTTGATCAAACGATCGAACAACAAATGATGGATGCGATTGACCAAGCGAAAGCAGATGGCGATTCCATTGGGGGAGTTACAGAAGTTTATGTAGAAGGAATGCCAGCGGGTATTGGTTCATACGTCCATTATGATCGTAAACTTGATGGTCGAATCGCTGGAAGTGTGATGAGTATTAATGCTTTTAAAGGTGTGGAAATTGGACTTGGATTTGAAGCTGCTCGCAAAAACGGGAGTGAAGTCCATGATGAAATTGTTTGGAATGAAACAGATGGTTATCACCGTCGAACGAATCGTTTAGGTGGCTTTGAAGGTGGAATGACAACGGGAATGCCAATTGTTGTTCGTGGTGTGATGAAACCTATCCCAACACTTTATAAGCCGCTACAAAGTGTTGATATTGAGACAAAAGAAGCATTTGAAGCGAGTATTGAACGTTCAGACTCTTGTGCGGTCCCTGCTGCAGCTGTTGTAATGGAACATGTTGTCGCCTTTGAATTAGCCAAAGCAATTACTGAACAGTTTTCGAGTGATCAATTTCCAATGTTGAAACAAGCGATTGATCAATATCGTGAAGAAACGAGGACTTTTTAAATGAAGACATTGACCGTAAAGTCTTCAACAAACGAGTATAACGTCTATATTGGTCAACAAATACGTCATCAACTAACCGATTATTTGTCCGATCATTATACAGCGATTTTAATTATTACTGATGAGTCGGTTGCTAAACTTTATTTAGATGATATTTTAAATAATTTTTCAAATAATCATGTGTATCAAACGACAATTAAAGCAGGTGAAGCATCAAAAAATATTCATACGTATCATCAATTGCAAACAGATGCCCTATCGTATGGACTTGATCGTCAGTCATTAATCATTGCCCTTGGTGGTGGGGTTGTTGGTGATTTAGCGGGTTTTGTTGCGGCAACATTTATGCGGGGAATTGATTATGTGCAAATTCCAACAACAATTCTTGCCCACGATAGTAGTGTTGGTGGTAAAGTCGCTATTAATCATGATTTAGGTAAAAATTTAATTGGCAGCTTTTATCCACCAACGGCTGTTATTTATGATGTTGAAACATTACAAACACTTCCGCTGGCAGAGATTCGTTCAGGTTATGCAGAAATCGTTAAAGAAGCTTTAATCGCTAACGAAGCTTTATTTTTTCAATTGATGAACTATCAGTTAAATGATATATCTTCAGAAGACTTAAGTAATCATTTACTACAAGGGATCGAAGTGAAAGCGAATATCGTTGAACGTGATGAAAAAGAGTCGGGTGAACGTAAATTTCTTAATTTAGGACATACGCTTGCCCATGCTTTAGAAGCAGAATTTTCCTATCGTCATTTGACACATGGAGAAGCAGTAGCGATTGGCCTTTTATTTGCGATGTTTGTAAGTGAGCGACAATTTCATATTAAACTACCATATATGCAATTAACGAAATGGTTGATTCATAATGCTTATCCACTCGACCTAGGAAATATACCTGTCGCTAAAATTATTCACCATATGAAACAAGATAAAAAAACGATCCGAGAAAATATCCAAATGGTTTTATTGGAGGCAGTTGGAAAACCTGTTACCGAAGTTATTGCAGATGAGATTTTGAGTGAATATTTATCACAATTTTTCAAGGAGCTGAATCAATGATGACACGTGGCCTACGAGGTGCAACGACTGTTACAAAAAATGAGGCAACAGAAATAATTGACCATACGAAACAACTCATTGCGGAAATGGTTGATAAAAATGATGTGAAACCTGAACATATTTCACATGTATTTATTTCAGTGACAAATGATTTAAACGACGTTTTTCCTGCAAAAGCTTTACGAAAATTTTCTGGATGGACGTATGTGCCAGTCATGTGTATGCAAGAGATCGATGTGCCAAATAGTTTAGAAAAATGTATCCGAATTATGATGGTTTTACGTACGGATAAAAACCAAGATGAACTTATTCATATTTATCATAATGAAGCGATTAAATTACGTCCTGATTTATTAAAAGATTAAGAAAGGTTTGGTTAATGATGCAAGGTAAATCAATATTACAAAAGATGACACCTTATCAACCTGGAAAAAGTATAGAAGATATTAAAAACGAATATAACATTGATAAAATTGTTAAATTAGCCTCTAATGAAAATCCTTATGGGTTTTCGCCACAACTTCACCAAATATTAAACGATGTTTCGTTTGATTTTTCACATTATCCTGATGGACATGCGACACACCTCAGAAATGCTTTAAGTGAAAAATTACACATCAACACCGATCAACTTGTGTTTGGCAGTGGTTCTGATGAAATTATTCAAATTATCACACGTACATTTTTACAACAAGGTGACCATACGATTATGGCGACACCAACATTTCCACAATATCGCCACCACGCTTTAATCGAAGGGGCTGACATTACCGAAGTTCCTGTCATTGATGGAAAACATGACCTTGATGCAATGTTAGCAAGTATTACCGATAAAACAAAAATTATCTGGTTATGTACACCGAATAATCCAACAGGACTTTCGATCACGAAAGAACAATTTACATCGTTTATGGACCGTTGTCCTGAACATATTCTTGTTGTTCTTGATGAAGCTTATTATGAGTTTCAAGATCCTAAATATGATATCCGTGCGATTGAACAAATTAAAAAATACCCAAACCTTGTAACTTTACGCACATTTTCCAAAGCCTATGGACTGGCGAGCTTAAGGGTTGGATATGCGGTTACGACTCAAACAATAGCGAAGCAACTTAATATCGTACGTGGCCCTTTTAATACGTCAGCAATCGCCCAAAAAGCTGCCAAAGTTGCCTTAAAGGATCAAAATTTTATTAAGGAAACTGTTACAAAAAATAAACGTGTGAAAGAACAATTCGCACAATTTTTAAAGACAATTGGATGGGAGTTTTATCCAACCGAAGCTAACTTTATGTTAGTGAAAACACCGAGCAGTGGGGAACATCTGTTTAATTTTTTAATGAAACATGGTTACATTGTTCGTCCAGGCGAACTGTTAGGTTATCCAAAAACTGCCCGTATTACACTTGGTGAAACAGATGATATGGCAACATTACATTTACTCATCCAAACGTATAATCGACAAATGTTAGAAGAATAGGAGACTTCCAGATGAAACAAACCATTTTAGTTGCTGGCCTCGGCCTGATCGGCGGGTCACTAGCTAAAGCGTTAGCGGCGGAGCAACAACATTTTTTAATCGGCTTTGATAAAAATGAACAAACGATTAAATATGCTTTAGAACATGAAATCATTCATACCTCTGAGACAAATTTTAAAACGGCTGCCTTAAAAGCAGATATTATTATATTTGCAGCACCGATTTCTGAGACGATTGAGTTAATGAAACAACTCAACGATATACCGTTTACAAAAGATGTCATTGTCACAGATGTATCTTCTGTGAAAGGTTCAATTATTAAACAAGCGAATCAATTGACAAATGAGCATGTTGTATTTATCGGGGGTCATCCAATGGCAGGCTCTCATAAAACGGGCATTGAAGCAGCTAAAAGCCATTTGTTTGAAAATGCGATCTATGTTTTAATCCCAACAAAAAAATGCCTTGATGCTCAAGTCGAACGTTTAAAAAATGTATTGCAGGTGACAAAGAGTCATTTTCTCGTTTTAAAGCCAGAAGAGCACGACGAAATGACAAGTGTTATTTCTCATTTTCCCCATTTAATTGCCTCATCACTCGTTCATCAAGCGAGAAAATGGGAAAAAAAGCATGCTTATTTGCCTAATTTAGCGGCTGGTGGATTTCGCGACATTACTCGTATTGCTTCAAGTAATCCAAAAATGTGGGAAGATATATTTTACCATAACCGTGATAAAATGGTTCAATTGCTTGATGAGTGGGTCATGGAAATGCAAACGATGAGAAAACTAATCGTTGAGGAAAATAAATTACGAATGATTGATTATTTGGAACAAGCGAAAGAGTATCGTGATGGACTTGGAACAAAACAACGTGGTGCTATTCCTTCATTTTATGACTTATTTGTTGATGTTCAAGACGAACCTGGGGCAATCGCTCAAGTGATTCAACTATTAGCTGATCATGATATTAGTATTACAAATACAAGAATTTTAGAAATTCGGGAAGGTATTTCAGGCGTTCTTCGCTTAAGTTTGCCAACTAAAGAAGCCCAGGACAGAAGTTTTACGTTATTAATTGATCATGGTTATGATGTATCAAAAGATTTATAACTGTTATGACAAGGATGTGAAATCATTTGAAACGACGAGTGTTACAGCCACTTAACCAAAGTTTACGAGGATCGATTAAAATCCCCGGGGATAAGTCGATCTCACACCGGGCGATCATTTTAGGTTCTTTAGCCAAAGGAACGACAAAAATATCGAACTTTTTAACGAGCGATGACTGTATGCATACCATTGATACATTTCGTCACTTAGGTGTTTCCATTACACAAAATGACACAACCGTTGAAATTAATAGTGAGGGGCATACGGCGTTGACTGAGGCAAAAAATCCACTTTATTTCGGAAATTCTGGAACAACTGCTCGGTTATTAACCGGATTACTCGCCAGTTTACCGCTGTTTTCAACAATTTACGGTGATCCCCATTTAACCGAGCGACCGATGGCACGTGTCGTTGAACCGCTTAGACAAATGGGTGCTCATATTTACGGTAGAGATCATGGCCAATTATTACCTTTAGCGATTGATGGCCGAAAGCTAACAGGAATGACTTACCATTTACCCGTTAAAAGTGCACAAGTTAAATCTGCTTTGTTATTCGCAGGTTTATTTGCCACTGGAAAAACAACCGTTATTGAAAAGGCAATTACTCGTGATCATACAGAACGGATGTTACGTGCTTTTGGTGCAAATTTAACGATTGATCGTTTAAAAGTAACGATTCAACCATCAACGACTTTACGAGGGAGTGAAATATATGTTCCAGGTGATATTTCTTCAGCAGCTTTCTTTTTAGTAGCAGCTGCGATCGTCCCTGACAGTCACATGACATTACGTAAGGTTGGCCTTAATCCAACACGTACAGGAATCATCGATGTTATGAAAAAAATGGGGGCAAGTATTTCATTTCAAAATGAACAGCAACTCAATCATGAACCTTTTGGTGATATTATTGTTCAGTCAACACAGCTTCAAGGAACAACAATTGCAGGTGATTTAATTCCCCGACTGATTGATGAAATTCCTGTCATTGCACTTTTAGCAACACAAGCCAACGGAAAGACAGTTATAAAAGATGCCGCAGAATTAAGAGTAAAGGAAACTGATCGTATTCGAGCGGTTGTTGAAGTGTTACAAGCTTTCGGGGCTAATGTTACTGAAACTGACGATGGTATGATTATTAATGGTCCAACACCATTAAAAGGAGCAGATGTTTCTGCTTATTATGATCATCGAATGGCAATGATGGTAACGATCGCTTCATTAATTACTGAAGGCAATGTGACAATTGATGATGATTCGGCCATTAATATATCTTATCCTCAGTTTTTTACTCATTTAAATGAATTGATACAATCATGAGGTAAATTTAAAGCTAATCTCATTTGAATGAAACAAATGGTTTGGATCGATTAATTAGTAAAGGTGTATGTTAATGAATAATATTGAACGTGCTTATGAATTAATGAAAAATAATGAATACGAATTAGCGCTTGATATGTTAGAGAAATCCTTACGAACCGCATCGATACAGGAGAAGTTTGCGATTGCGGAAGTTTATCAAATGTTTGGGTTTCTTGAGCAAGCGAAGCATGTATTTCAAGCGCTTCATGAACGATTTCCTGAAGAAACGGATATTATTTTATCGTTAGCGCAAATTTACATCGATCAAGAAGATGATGAAAAAGCGATCAATTTATTAATGAAAGTCGACGAAAATGATCCACAATATTTACAGTCATTAATCCAGTTAGCTGATTTATATGAAGTTCAAGGGCTTTATGAAGTCTCTGAGGAAAAATTATTAGAAGCTAAACAAATTGCCCCTGATGAACCGATTATCGATTTTGCCTTAGGGGAATTGCTTTTTTCAATTGGTAAATATGCCCGTTCGATCACTTATTATGAACGGGTATTAACATGGATGGAAGTTTTAAATGATGTGTCAATCCATTTACGTTTAGCGGAAGCTTATGCGGGTATTGGTCAATATGAGAAAGCTTTACAATTTTATCACCTTGTCGATGATGATCATCCAGATACATTGTTTAAACATGGCTTAACTGCTTATTATGCGAAAGAACGTCAATTAGCGATTCAACAATGGCGAAAATTATTAGCACAAGATAAACATTATCATTCAGCATATGTCTTTTTAGTGAAAGCTTATAAAGATGCCGAGTTACTTGAAGAAGCCTTTGAAGTAGCAACAGATGGGCTTCATATTGACGCTTACAACAAAGAACTTTATTATTTAGCTGGTAAACTAGCCTATCAACGTGGAAAAACGACAGATAGTATTCATTATATGAGTGAAGCAATTGCTTTAGATCCTGAATATAAAGAAGCTGTTTTGTTTTTAGTTAATTATTATAAAGAACAATCTCAATATGAGCAACTAATTGACCTTTTGCAAGATTTAAAACAAATGAATGTACAAGACCCCCTTTATGATTGGGAATTGGCTAAAGCTTATGTAGAAATTGAAGCATATCATTTAGCAGCAACGACCTATGAAAATGTTTATCCACTTTTAAAACATGATGAGCAATTTTTACGAGAATATGCATATTTTCTCGTGGAAGAAGGTAAAATAAAAGATGCGATTAAAATTTTTAAGAAATATTTAACGATCGAAAAAAATGATCACGAAATATCGCTTTATGTTGAACGATTACTCGAAGATGATTATTCATAATTGTTTAAACTCCAATTCACTCATTCAATTTAAAACATGGAGCCTATTACTATGTTTACATTTGCTTTCCCCATTTGATTTACGTTACCATTTACATAGTATTCGACATAAACAGGAGGGGGTCATAAGGTTATGAAATGGACGAAAGCAAATCTCGAAACATTTATAGAAACAAAAGAATATATCGATACTTTACTCATACCCTTAGTCAAACTCGATTTAACAAATGATCAACAAATGAAGGCAAGTGCCCTTGAACGTGAATATATCGAAGTTTTATCATATGAGTTAGAAAGACGCTTAGCTGGTCGATTAATGTTGCTTCCAACGTACAGTTATGTCAATCATTCAAGTTATACAGACGAAATGAAACGATTGAATGAGTGGATCACCTCATTTTATGAACAGTCCTTTGATAAAGCATTTATCATATCACTTGATAGTGAGTGGAATAAATATAGTGACGAGCTCAATGGGCAATTTTTATGGCTATCACATGTACCATTTGATCATATCCATGATGATTCAGCTAAGTCTTTTATCAAAACTCAAGCAGATAAGTTAAGTGAAATGATTCAAACATTTTGGTCATAACTTAATAAACAATCTAAAAATAGTAACTTTTTATTACAAAAATGATTATTAATTGACCGATTATAAAGATTAAGCTATTATGAATATGTCCTAGTAATTATTTATGAAAATGTATGCGTGATTATGTGAAAGAGAGGGGGAAAATCATGAGTGAAAAAAAACAACAAGTTTCCCGTAGACAATTTTTGAATTATTCCCTAATGGGTTTAGGTGGATTTATGGCAGCAGGAATGCTCGTACCAATGGCTCGTATGGCTGTTGATCCTATCTTAAAGCCTTCAGCTGCTGGTGAATATGCCAATGTAGGTTTGGCTGTTGATGATATTACAGAAGAGCCCCAACGTATCGAGTGGCAAGTTGAGCAAGTTGATGGATGGTATGATTCAGAAGTCACCCGAACAGCCTGGGTGTTTAAAGATGACAATGACGAAATCATTGCTCATTCCCCAATTTGTACACATTTAGGTTGTAACGTTACGTGGGAAGGTAATGAAGATTATCCTGGTGAATATTTCTGTCCATGTCACAATGGACGCTTTTATAAAGATGGTACAAACGTTCCCGGAACACCACCACTTGAGCCACTCCACCGATATGAGCAAAAGGTGGAAGATGGTATGTTATTCTTAGGAAAAGCAAAATCAGGGAAGGAGGCGTAATAAATTATGTTTCAGAGAATTTACGATTGGATTGATGAACGAGCAGATATTACGCCTATTTGGCGAGATATCGCTGAAAGTGAAGTGCCAGAGCACGTAAACCCAGCTTATCATTTTTCAGCTTTTGTTTATTGCTTTGGTGGATTAACATTTTTCGTCATCGTTATTCAAATTTTATCAGGTATGTTTCTCACGATGTACTATGTACCAGATATTGAAAATGCTTGGAAATCTGTTTACTATTTACAAACCGAAGTTGCTCATGGACAAATTGTACGTGGCATGCACCATTGGGGCGCCAGTGTGACAATTGTCATGTTACTCTTACATACGATGCGTGTATTTTTCCAAGGTGCTTATAAAAAACCTCGTGAATTAAACTGGATGGTTGGAGTTTTACTCTTTTTCGTCGTTCTCGGTTTAGGGTTTACAGGTTACTTATTACCTTGGGATAATAAAGCTTATTTCGCAACACAAGTTGGCTTAGAAATTGCTGAACAAGTTCCCTTTGTGGGTGAACAATTAAAAACATTGCTCGCTGGTGATGAAGAAATTGTCGGGGCACAAACGCTGACCCGTTTCTTTGCAATTCATGTGTTCTTCTTACCAGGTGCTTTATTTGCCCTACTTGGAATTCACTTTATTTTAATCCGTAGGCAAGGTATTGCAGGACCACTATAATCGATAAGGAGGTAAAAGCCATGAAAAGAGGTAAAGGGATGCAATATGTTGGTGACTCTAGAATAAAAGCTGAAAGAACGTCATACATCCCGAAAGATTACTCAGAATATCCTGGGCGTACAGAATACTTTTATCCTAACTTCTTATTAAAAGAATGGTTAGTCGGTTCTGTATTTCTCATTGGATTTTTAAGCGTTGTTTTAGCACATCCTTCACCATTAGAAACACTAGCTGATCCAACAACAATAGGATATACACCATTACCTGACTGGTATTTCTTATTTTTATACGAACTTTTAAAATATGAATTTGCATCTGGAAACTTTGTTATTATGGGTATCATCGTTATACCTGGATTAGCTTTTGGTGCTTTATTCCTCGCTCCATTTTTAGATAATGGTCCTGGAAGAAGGCCACCCCAACGTCCAGTTGCGGTAGCGATGATGATTTTAGCCTTAGCATCAGTTATTTGGCTCACCTATGAGTCTGCAGCTGCAGTTGATTGGGAGCAACGTGCTGAGGAAAACAAACCTATACCTGAAGCTGATGTTGATATAGACGTTACTCATGAAGGTTATGAAGTATATAGTGATAGTTGTTTAAGTTGTCATGGTGATTCATTAGAAGGTGGTGCAGCTGGTCCAACGTTAATTGGCATCGAATATTCGGATGAAGAAATTGCTGATATCGCTGAAAATGGTACAGGATCAATGCCACCAGGAACATTTACCG
Organism: Bacillota bacterium; assembly: GCA_035302085.1. Lineage (GTDB taxonomy): Bacteria > Bacillota > Bacilli > Bacillales > Amphibacillaceae > CALAMD01. The sequence goes on along the minus strand of DATGTA010000042.1, from coordinate 3,124 downwards.
GATCAGATGAAGAATTAGAACAGCTCATTGAATTTATTCAATCTGTTAACGAAGATGCAGAGTAATCAATCATTTAGCACCTTTGCCGTTCAATGGCAAGGGTGTTTTTTTATAAGTGTTTGTGTTTAAGGAGATTTTTATGAACAATATTCGCCAAATATTGCTTGATCGTTATTTTTTAATACTTTTGTTTTTTATTAATTTATTCGGAACGATCTATGGATTTTTATGGTATGAAAGCCAACTTCGAATAACACCGACAATATTTTTACCGTTTGTTCCCGACAGTCCAACAGCAAGTTTGTTTTTTACGATTTGGTTACTTTTCTTTATTTACAATAAAAATTTATCGTACATGGCGGCTCTTGCTGTTATGTCATTATTTAAATATGGAACTTGGGCTGTAGTTATGAACTTATTTACTTTGTTTGTTGATGGGGCGATTGGTTGGCAAGGATATATGTTAATCGCTTCACATGCTGGTATGGCGATTCAAGGATTACTATATACACCTTTTTATAATATAAAAATGAGGCACTTTACGGTTGCAGCTATTTGGATTTTACATAATGATATTATTGATTATGTCTACAAAATGATGCCTATTTATAGTTCGCTGACAGATTATATGAATGAAATTGGTTATTTTACATTTTGGCTGAGCATATTAACGATTATATTCGTTTATTTTTTAACGATTCACCAACAGAGACAGCTAAAATAACATCATTATTTTTATCATACATATGAGTAAATTTCATATATTTGTAATAACAGATATATGGGGTGAGACATCGTATGATGGAATTGCTATTAACATTTAACAAATTTCCCATTATCATGGTTCATAAGTTTTCGAATATTATGAAAACAACCGCTGTCAAACAATTAATTTTCACTGAAGTTGTTAAAGAGGAAAAACCACAAAATATGACAACATTTTTTATAGCGGTTAGTTTAATTGGCGGAATGATTGTATTAACGCTAGCCTATGTTAGCTGGCGCAAATATATTGCTGAACAAAAAAAGAAAAGAAGTAAACAATAGTTGACGAATGGGCATAATTTGACTAAAATTGACCATAGACAGATCATTTATACTGGAGGTTAGAGAAATGTCAATGGGTGCGTATTTAATATATTTTGCTGTATTATTACTTTTACCATTATGGGCACAATCAAAAGTAAAAAATGCTTATCATAAATATTCTCAAGTGCCAACATCTACTCAACTATCAGGAGTTGAGGTTGCTCGAAAAATTTTAGATGATAATGGTTTATTTGATGTAGCGATCGAGCAAACACGTGGGACATTGTCAGATCATTATGATCCAAGAAAAAAAGTCGTTCGATTGTCACCGGATATTTATAATGGACGCTCAATGGCTGCAGCAGCTGTTGCCGCACATGAGGTTGGACATGCTATTCAACATGCTGAAAAATATGCGTTTTTACAGTTTCGTACAGCTCTCGTTCCCGTCGCTAATTTAGGCTCACGCATGTCATTTATTTTAATTATTGCTGGATTAATTATGGGTTTGGCAAACTTAATATTATTTGGAATTATTTTTATGGCTGCTGCTGTATTATTCCAACTTGTCACATTACCCGTAGAATTTAATGCATCAAGCCGGGCAATGGATCAACTCATTGTCACAGGCATTATCCGCAATGAGGAAGAACGCGATACGAAAAAAGTACTTGATGCCGCTGCTTTAACTTATGTTGCTGCAGCACTAATTGCTGTCATGGAACTCATGCGTTTTGTTTTAATCTTTTTGTCAAACGATTAATTTATTTCAAATATTATATTAAAACCGTCGTTTCTAACGTGTAAAAGATGATTATCATTTGATGGCACGTTTTAAAACGACGGTTAGTTTATTTTAATGGTGTTTTATTTTCATCATGTGTAAATCCTTCACCTAACACTTCATGCACAGATGTTACTGATACGAATGCATAAGGATCTATTTTCGTAATAATACTTTTTAACGGGACAAGTTCATTTCTAGCAACGATACAATATAGGACATTATGTCTACTTCCTGTATAACTTCCTTTGCCGGTTAAAATTGTAACGCCACGATTCATTGACTGATTAATTTGTTTAGCAATCGTCTGGCTTTCTTTTGATATAATAATTGCGCCTCTTGCTGAATAAGCACCTTCTTGGATAAAATCGATGACACGAGCCCCAATATATACGGCAACTAATGTATACATACCTTGAATAAGATCAAGCACAAAAAAGATCGACAACGTAATGACTAAAAAGTCGAAGATAAACATTGTCTTTCCCATGCTCCAGCCGATATATTTATTAACAATTCGTGCGATGATATCAACGCCACCGGTTGTTCCACCATTACGAAATATAATCCCTAAACCAATACCAATAAAAACACCAGCAAATAAAGCGACTAATGTCATATCGGATTGTAAATTTAAATAAAATTGGTTCGCTTGAAAAATAGAGAGAAATAATGAGACTGAAAGCGTTCCGATGATTGTATATATAAATGTTTGTCGACCTAATTCTTTTAAGCCAACGATAAATACGGGCACATTTAAAATAATATTCATAATCGCTGGATCCCAGCTCCATAAAAAATAAAAAAGTAACGTAATCCCCGTGAATCCACCTTCACCTAAGTTGTGTTGCATATTAAAATGCACGATGCCAAATGAAAAAATAGCAGCACCTAACAAAATAAATAAAACATTTTTTAAGCGAATGCCTGATAACAAACCAATGACCTCCTTTAATACCGAGTAATTGACGTTCATCTATTATAATTAAAATTGGCTAAAGCGACAAATGTAATGAATGTTTATACGTAAAGACAATTCAAATCGGTGGACAGTCTTAATATTTGTCAAATTTGCCGCTTTTAGCTACCATTAAAGAAAGTTAACGAATAAAAGGGGATTATTAGCCATTAAAAAATCAATTCATTTACAACAATTACAAGATGAAGTTGATCAATATATTTCACAATTTGAAGAAGGTTATTTCTCACCTTTAAGTTTAATCGCTCGTTTATCGGAAGAAGTTGGTGAACTTGCCCGAGAAATAAACCACCATTATGGGGAAAAACCTAAAAAAGACACAGAAGTTGAAC
>DATGTA010000041.1:0-4454 GCA_035302085.1 Bacillota bacterium | reverse complement strand
GCGTTTGAAATGTTAAGTTTTCGTATAGAGCGATATCTTGGCGGGCCATCGCATAAGACGTGATCCAAACATCGACATGTAGTGACTCGTTAATTTTTTGTTGACGTTCTTCTTGTGTACCAGTGATCATCGCTACATTTAGACTTGGGGCAAACTGATTGATTTCGCTCTTCCAATTGTAAACAACTGATGACGGAACGATAACTAAATGAGGGTATTCACTTTTTTCAGATAATAAATAAGCGATCGTCTGTAGCGTTTTTCCTAAGCCCATATCATCTGCTAAAATACCCCCTAAATGGTAATGGCTCAATGTTTTAAACCATTGATAACCTGAAACTTGATAAGGCCGTAATGTCGCTTGCAATTCAGTTGGTAATTCATCGGTCATTTTTTCGGGATTTGCTAGTTGTTGTAACATCTTTTTAAATGTTGCATCATAATCTTGTTCATCGGCCACTTGATCAAGCTGCGAGCTCCGGTATAAGGGAAGTTCCATATGACCTTTCGTTAATTCCGTTTCAGATAGATTTAATTGGGTTATAAATTTTTCGACTTTTTCAGTATCATTTTCATCTAAACGTAACAGTGCTCCACTATTTAGCCGATGAAATCTTTTTTTCTCAACGACCGATTGCAACACTTCTGATACTTCTCTTTCATCAATACCCGCTAAATCGAAGGTGACTTCTAAAAGTTGTGTCGATTCATTCACCCGTACATTCGTTGTTAAGCGGGGCGGTTCTTCGATAATCAAACGTTGCAAAGCGGACGTTAAATAAACATCCATATGCTCTTCTAATAATGGCAATATTTCGTATAAAAACTCATACAACTTTTCATCATTTATGGTGACATATATTTCCGAGCCATTATAGAAAAAGTTCGCACGTTCGATCATTTGCATCATTTGTTCTTCCGCTTCACGGTCACGAATAATAAGCGATTGGTCAGCCCCTTCGTTCGTAAACGGATTAATTTTATAATGAGCATAATGATATTCTAGTCTTCCAGTAATCATTTGCTCCGATAAATCTAAATATATTTTCGCTTTTAATGGGGCCTCAATCATTTGTTCACTCACTTGGTCAGCTACTTGAACATTAACGACCTTCTCTAAGGAGGGAATCAACTCAGATATAATCGTGCTCGCTTCTTTTTTGGGAATTGGTAATTGACCTTTAGGAAGGTACAATTCACTCGCTCGCTCAATAAATTGTTGTTGTTGTTCATTAAGAAAATAAAATGTGCCATCAATAAAAATAACGCCATACATGGGATGGTAGAAACTAATTTCTTCATCATTAGGGACATTCAGGACAAAATCACCTGTATCGTCTTTCATAAGCTCATATGTGTAAGGTAATTTATCATAAGAAACTTTAATATGTTTATACGGATGCTCGTTTAATTCAACGGTCAAATCACGCTCAATTAATCGCTCAAGAAGCTCTGGAAATACAAGTGGTGCAATCGTCTGATACCGTTGATGGTTATTTGGCGAATAATTTCCTACGAGCCATTGACGACGATATAGCTTTTCGTTATTGATCATCTGTTGTAATGAACGAAAAATTTGTAGATCTTTTGTTAAAAAATAATGTTCATTCGGAATATATTTAAATTTTTGTGTGAAAACATGTTCATTGTTTGTAAAAACAGCTTCCAAAAGGTCAGGTATACTTTTCACGACATAATGATAATCAATGCCTGTTTTTAACTCGAGATGAAATTCTCTCGTCTCTGACCAGCTCAATTTATATTGCACGTGCATCGGTTGTTTATGTGATAAAATATTTGTTGCTTCTTGACTTTGTGTCAATTGCCGAACAAGGTCTGTAAACATTTTCGTTATTTCAAGTTGTTTTTCTGGTGAATCATTCACCCGTTGAGCAATGGATTGATCGGTCGCTTGTCGTTTGGCGATCGCTAATAAAACAGCGACATTATGTTTACAAGGTCCATAAGTTGCAAATGCCGGGCAATCACAATGGGCTTGAATTCTACCTTCATTGACGAAGGATAAGTCAACTTCTACATAATAGCTCATCGTGCCTAAAACGTAAGCTGTCCAAATATGATGATTTAGATCATAAGATAGATCGATGACGCGACCTTCATTAAAATAATTTAATCCGCGATTATAAATGGCCTGACGAAAAAAACGTTTAATACTCGCTTCAGTTATCTTACTCAAATTCGCTTCATCCTCTAGACAATAAATTCTAAGAGTCTATTATACAATATCAAGCCTATTATAGATACTCATACATTTTATCAACGGGTAAAATCATTTTATGCATCTGCCTCAATCACACCACAAGCAATTCGATCACCAGCATCTCCGGCAGGCTGTGAATGATAATCGTCAATTTTTTCATGAATAACTAATGATGTTCCTTGAGATTGTAAGAGCGAATTTGGTTCTTCTTCGTCAAGTGTAACTAAATTGGCAGTCATTGTGACATTGACTGTTCCATCGGCTTGAACATATATATTTGGTAAATCCCCTGCATGTGGCCCCTCGGGATGATTAAACCCATGCGCTGCATCGAATGGATTAAAATGACCTTCTGCTGTTGCAAAACTTGGCCCTTCACACTTACCGACCTCATGAATATGTATCCCGTGAACCCCTTCAGGTAAATTCCATGCATTCACATGAATCAAAACAATATCTTCGTATGGCTGAAAAGTTGCCATACCTATTTTTTCACCTGAGCCATTGATGAGCTCACTGTACACCTTTGATTCATTGTCAGTGGAGTTTTGTTCTGTTCCTGTCGTCTCAAGTGATTCGATGTCATCTTCTCCTGTCTCATTAGTCGGTGAGCAAGCCAGTAATAAAAATAAGCTCATTAAACTTGTAATTATAAATCTTCTGTACATTATTAAAAACCCCTTCTTTGTAAATATTTACTTACATTATTTACATTGAAAGAGTTTTTAATCAGTTTTTTTAAAGCTTGATGAAACAATTTGTTATTTAACCGAAATCACTTGTCCATTCGTTGATTTTATTAAATCATTTGGCGTTAATTCAACAACAGCTTTTGGATGACCAGCAGCTGCCCAAATCGTTTCATGACTAAGCAAATCTTCATCAATAAAAACTTTTAATGATTGTGTATGACCGACAGGAGCTACACCAACGATCACAAATCCAGTGAGGTCCCTTACATCATTCGCTGAAGCCATTTTTACATCTTCTGCCACTGTCTGTGCGATCAATTTCTCATTAATTCGATTGACACCACTTGCAATCACTAAATAAGGATCATTTGAAGTTTTCCCTTGAAAAACGATCGATTTTGCAATTTGTTCAACCGTGCAATCAATTGCTTCTGCAGCTTCTTGAGCGGTCCGAGCACTATCGGATTAAAAAACAATATGACTATTAAAGTGATTTTCTGCTAAACTCTCTTGAACTCTTCGAACACTTTCATTATTCTGCATAAACATTTCCCTTTCAAATTTTTATTTCCGGCCACTAACCCCTGTTGTTAGTAGTTATTTTATTAATTTTTAGCTTTTTTTGCAAATGACCCTTGACAATTTTTAATAACGGTCATATAGTGTGTATATAGATATACACAGTTAGGAAGGTGATCTACTTGAAATCATGGAAACTTGCCTGGTCATTAGCAAAGTTCGAATTAACGGCTTCACCATTATATTTATTGTCTCTTTGTTTGTTTAATCCTTTACTAATATTCTTGGTCGTATTTTTAGTGATTAGTCCCGTATTTAATGATTATTTGCAAAACAATGATGTCGGCTTTGATTTTATTTTTTTAATTCTTTTCTTGTTAGCACCCGCATGGCACAGACCTAAACGTTTTTTGATGCAAAGTGTCAGTCAAAATAGTGACCTATGGGCTGCACCATCATTAGTTTTACAATTACAGTTGCCGATTACTAAAAACACATTGATTAAAAGTCGTTTGCTGATTTATTTTTTTCTATCGTTTCCGGCACAATGTTTACTTCTATTAGCGATGTATTTAGTGACACCACAACTACAGACAATGGTTACACCGATTGAATATATCGTTTTTTGTATCATTTGGCTTAGCATTGGTGTATACGCCGGTTATATCATGCCAGCGGGTGATGTTGGTGATGAGATTAATGTAAAATCTGTCACGATTGCTTTTTTACAATTAAATGTAGGTACGATTGCCATTTTAACTTTCTTTCATTTAGTCATTGGTTATGGTCTCGTGCACTCAACAATTTTAATCGCTAAAAAATATGCGATTCTATCGGTTGTTGGATCTCTCGCTCTACTAATTGCTGGCCTATATTTTTGGTCATCTTACATGAGAAACCGACTTTATAAAACAGATTATTTTTAAACAGGTGGAAAGGAGAAAATTATGTCATCCAATCGACTGATTCGCCAGCTCATTATTTTTGAACTACGACATTCTAAATGGCATTTATTGCTACTT
>DATGTA010000040.1:0-3950 GCA_035302085.1 Bacillota bacterium | reverse complement strand
ATGATGTTATATCTCTTGGACCGTTTAGTCCCGAAGTACCGACAGATTACCAACAGATGATCAATGATTATATTGAAACGTATAAAAGTTCAAGTTTATTACCAAATGAATTATAAAGTTCTTGCTAATATGAACGAAATACATTACTATTAGTACCAAGTCATAATATTTGCTATAAAGTTCATTTCATAACGATAAGGGGATGTATGTATGAATAGTGTCGGGATTTTAGGGCTTGGACATTATTTGCCTGAAAAAGTCCTTACGAATGCGGATTTAGAAAAAATAGTTGATACGAGTGATGAATGGATAAAATCACGAACAGGTATCGAAGAGCGTCGAATTGCAACGGATGATATCGATACATCAGATATGGCTTATTTTGCTGCTAAAGAAGCATTAGAAGATGCGAATTTAACAGCAGAAGATATTGAGTTAATTCTCGTCGCAACGGTAACACCTGATACACCATTTCCTTCTGTTTCCTGTATGATTCAGGAACGTTTAGGGGCAAAAAATGCTGCAGCAATGGATGTAAGTGCCGCCTGTACGGGATTTATTTATGGATTAACAACCGGTGAACAATTTATCAAAACAGGCGCTTATGAGCATGTGTTAATTGTTGGTGTTGAAAAACTTTCGAAAATTACAGATTGGACCGATCGTAATACATGTGTGTTGCTTGGTGATGGTGCCGGAGCAGCTGTGATTGGTAAAGTTTCTGAAGGAAAAGGAATTTTATCATTTGAACTAGGTGCCGACGGTATTGGTGGAAAATATTTACATCAAGATGAACACGACCATTTAGTGATGAACGGTCGTGAAGTGTTTAAATTTGCAGTTACTCAAATGCCAGAATCGTCTGTTAAAGTCATTGAAAAAATAGGTTATAACAAAGAAGATGTCGATTATTTAATTCCACACCAAGCAAATATTCGGATTATGGAAGCTGCCAGAAAACGGTTAGGAGTCCCGCAAGAACGTATGGCGACATCGATTAAAAAATACGGCAATAATTCGTCAGCATCAATTCCAATTGCACTTTATGAATCAGTTAAAAATGGGGAGATTGAAGATGATGATTTAGTCGTACTCGTCGGCTTTGGCGGCGGATTAACTTGGGGTGCAGTAGCTTTACGTTGGGGAACATAATCTTATAATTAATCGTTATAGGAGGATTTTTTATGACAGAAAGAAGAGTAGTCATTACCGGACTTGGTGCCATTAGCCCGGTTGGAAATGATGTAGAAACTATGTGGGAAAATATTATCGCGGGTAAGAGTGGAATTGATTATATTTCACGTGTCGATCGGGAGCAATTTCCTGTCCATGTCGCTGCCGAAGTTAAAGATTTTGATGCGAAACAATATATTGACCGTAAAGATATTCGCCGTATGGATCTATTTACACAATATGCGGTTGTAGCTTCGAAAATGGCCGTAACTGATGCAAACTTGACGATTAATGAAGATAATGCGACACGTGTTGGTGTATGGATTGGTTCTGGTATCGGTGGATTGGACGTTTATGAAACACAACATAAACGTTTCTTAGATAAAGGTTATCGTCGAGTAAGTCCTTTTTTTGTACCGATGATGATTCCTGATATGGCAGCTGGTCAAGTGTCCATTCAATTAGGAGCCAAAGGAATTAACTCGTGCACGGTAACTGCATGTGCGTCAGGAGCTAATTCAATTGGTGATGCCTTTAAAGCGGTACAACGTGGTGATGTTGATTATATGATTACGGGTGGTACAGAATCACCTTTAACAAATATGTCTTTTGCAGGTTTTTCAGCGATGCGAGCTTTGTCGACGAACGATGATCCAAAGACAGCGAGCCGACCGTTTGATTTAAATCGTGATGGATTCGTTATGGGTGAAGGTGCTGGTATATTAGTCATCGAAACGTTAGAAACGGCCCTAGAGCGTGGTGCCCACATCTATGCTGAAATTATTGGGTATGGATCTACAGGAGATGCGTATCATATTTCTGCACCTGCAGAAGATGGCGAAGGGGCAGCTCGAGCGATGCAGGCGGCAATTGATGATGCGAAAATTTCACCAACTGATATCGATTACATCAATGCCCATGGGACGAGCACTGAATTAAATGATAAATACGAAACAGCAGCTGTTAAACATATTTTTAATGATCATGCGTATGATCTCGCTATCTCGTCAACAAAAGCATTAACAGGTCATTTATTAGGAGCAGCTGGTGGGGTTGAGGCGATCATTTCGGTAAAATCACTTGATGAGGCCATGATTCCTGCAACAATGAATTATGAAACGGCAGATCCTCAATGTGATTTGGACTATGTCGTCAACGAATCACGTCAACAACCTTTAAGTGTTGTGATGAGTAACTCATTTGGCTTTGGCGGTCATAATGTCTCACTCGTCTTTAAAAAGTACGAATAATTATTCAAATCGTCGTAATCATTCTTAAAATGATTTGTTCATTGAGTGAAATACTTATTTATATGTTTTTTATGTGTTAACATGATTTTCTTAAGTGACTTAGAATTTCATGTTAACGTTTTTTTATGCAATCATTTATTGCTTGTTTATGCATATAGTATGTTAAGTGGACAAGCTTGGAAGTGATAAAAATTCGTTATATTTTATTATTTTTAATTGGATTTGGTTTGGCTGTTGCTGGTGGAGTTAGTTTAATTGCATACTTAAACTTTTTACCGGCGGGAATTACGTGGTTGGATTATTTGTTGTTCATTAAAACACGGCCTGAATGTTATTTGCTTCCATGTGGTTTTTTAATAATGACGATCGCAATTACATATGGGAGTGAATCCTAGAATCTCTCGAATAAAAACTTACAATCAGGTAATAATATTTGCTAAATAATGACTGCAAAGTGGTGTTATGAATGATTTATTTACATGATGTGTGGGTCAATTGGTTTGAAGGTGAAGAAAACAGTTATAATATTTGTCATTATCATGAATGGCGCAAAAATGATCACATTCAACTGCTCGAACAAATCCCACTACTTTACATAAGTTTTGAGCTTTACGAGTATATGACAAATGATTTACAAGAAATTCCTTATAAGTTGTTAGAAAGTATTTATCGTCGAGCTTATTTGCGAAAACGGCAAACAAAAGAAGTGATTGAATTTGCTGCTGTTATTACCGATGGACGTGATATAATGGCTTTTGATACAATTGGTTATGAAATTCCTGTGCGAAAAAGTAGACTTATTCCACGTCAAGAAAAACAAGTATTTCGTACAATAAAACGTCTGCAACAACAAACGTTTCAGTTCCAGTTAGAAAATTATGAGAAAACCTATCATTTGCTATCCATGGAACCGAAATTAATCATTGGTTTAACAAGAAGAGAAAGAAATTTAAAGCAAGTCCTTATGATGGCACTTGATCAATTAAGGGCGGTTAGTCATTTGGAAGAGTTACGTTATTGGTTAACCGAATGGGATCCAAAAAGATATGAAACGATCCGATCAATGGATGCTCAGCAAGTGTGGCAAACATTGTATGATGGAATCAAAGTCGGTTGGACAAAAAATCATTTAGATTTCGGCGAAAAATTAGTTCGGAGTTATCCATTTCTACAAGAGATATGGCGAGTAGAATTATTAAGTCAAGAAGAAAAGCCATCTGTCAAATAACATAAGCCATTCATTCTAAGCAAATCTTTGAATGAATGGCATCGTTAAACAAGATTTATAGGCGACCTAATCCCATTGATTTTTTCGCTTTTAACAATCTCTTATTCGCAATTTCAGTCGCTTTAGCGGCTCCTTCATCAAGTATATCATCAAGTGTTTGTGAATGATATAACTCATGATAGCGTTGCTGAATCGGTTGTAAACGAGTAATAACTGCTTGAGCGACACCTGCTTTAAAGTCCCCATAACCTTTATGAGCATATTTTTGCTCAAGGTGAGGAATCGATACACCAGAAAAA
>DATGTA010000039.1:0-4686 GCA_035302085.1 Bacillota bacterium | reverse complement strand
TAATTTCATCTGTTCCATAAACATTAACTTTTTGGGAAAAATCGCCTTTTGCCATCGTCTGTGCTTGTTGTCGCATCTCAACAATCGGTTTTGTAATCGTGCGGGCGACTAATATTCCTAGTAAAGCCGAGACAGATATCGCTAATATCGACCCTTTTAAAAAAATATCATTAATATTTTGTAGTTGGCCATAAACACCTTCTAAGGAAGACTCTAAATAAATAACCCCAACAACCGTTTCATCATTAGCAAAAATTGGTTCAGCTTTGACAAATAATTGATTTTCCGTTTGAGCATCTAATAACATGTCTTCTTGTGACGTACCAAATAAAAGTGATTTTTGGACCATATCATCGACAATTTTTTTCCCAATTACTTCAAGATCTTGATAATCATTCGTCCCAATTACACGGCTTTGACTATTAATAATTTGTAGATTTGTAAACGTTCCAATATCAATGTCAGTGATAATATTTTGGACATCTTCTTCAAGTGTCGGATCTCCGTCATCTTCTGTACGATCCTTACTAAATGTTTGTGATAGATTATAGTTGAGTAAATCAACACGGTCATTAATCGATTCTTTAAACGTATCGACCAAATCTGTTTCAATTTCTCGAGCAAAATAAGAACCGATCACTTGAACAGCGATAAGTAATAGTAAAATATAAATAATAATAAATTTTAATTGGATAGAACGAAAAAAACCTACTTTTTTCATTATTTATTACTCCTGATCTGGCTGACGTAAATAGTACCCGACCCCTCGACGGGTAATAATCCATTCGGGATGACTTGGATTTTCTTCAATTTTTTCCCGTAATCGTCTGACGGTCACATCAACGGTACGTACGTCACCAAAGTAATCATAACCCCAAACCGTTTCTAATAAATGTTCTCGAGTCATTACTTGTCCGATATTTCGTGCTAAATAATAGAGCAATTCATACTCACGATGGGTAAGATCAATATCTTCACCATTGCGTGTCACAGCATATGCATTCGGATGTATCGTTAAATGACCAATCTGAATATCTTGTTCGGGTTGTACGGTATCAGCTGTTACTTGCTGCCGTCGTAAGTTCGCCTTGACACGAGCGATCAATTCACGGTTACTAAATGGTTTGGTGACATAATCATCGGCACCTAATTCTAAACCTAATACTTTATCAATTTCCGAATCTTTGGCGGTTAACATAATGATCGGCATATTTTCCGTTTTACGAATTTCTCGACACACTTCATTACCATCTTTTTTTGGTAACATAATATCAAGTAATATAAGGTCAGGCTTTTCTTCTAATGCAAGATTAATCGCTTCTTCACCATCGTAGGCGACGATCACTTCGTAACCTTCTTTTTCTAAGTTGAATTTTAAAATATCTGCAATCGGTTGTTCATCATCAACGACTAAAATTTTATCTTCCACAAGACTCACTTCCTTTAGGTTAATTCAAACAATGCTCTATTTATAAATGATAAAAAGTCTTCAAGTTGTTCCTTTCATCTATTTTAACGCACTTTTTTGAAAATGTCTTGATAATAATTGTATCGGCTTCTATTTAGATATGCAAAAAAGACTAGTATCGATAAACAATCGATCAACTAGTCTTTTTTCTATAGTATTTATCAATGAATATTAGCGGTACACACTTCTAACAATATTTGTTTGTTCACGGTCAGGCCCGACAGAAAATATTGATAAGGGAATTTCAGTTAATTGAGACACTCGCTCTAAATAATGACGAGCATTTTCTGGTAACTCATGTAAACTTCTCACACCTGTTATATCTTCTGTCCAACCGGGCATTTCTTCATAAACTGGCTCACATTCAGCTAACATCGATAAACTTGCCGGAAATTCGTGAATCACTTCATCTTTATAGCGGTAGGCGACACATATTTTTAATGTTTCAATTCCCGTAAGAACATCGATTGAATTAAGTGATAAATCTGTAATGCCACTTACTCGACGGGCATGACGGACAACAACACTATCAAACCAACCGACACGGCGGGGACGACCTGTTGTTGTTCCATACTCCTTACCGACTTCACGAATCTGATCACCAATTTTATCAGTTAATTCGGTTGGGAAAGGTCCATCTCCTACACGTGTTGTATAAGCTTTTGAAACCCCGACAACACTATCTATTTTTGTTGGGCCAACGCCTGCACCAATCGTTACTCCTCCAGCAACAGGATTTGATGATGTAACAAATGGGTATGTTCCTTGGTCAATATCGAGCATGACACCTTGAGCACCTTCAAATAGGACTCGTTTTCCACCATCAAGGGCATCATTTAAAACGACTGATGTATCTTGCACATATTTCGCCATTTGTTGACCGTATTCGTAGTATTCTTCAAATACTTCTTCTATTTTGAGTGGCTCAACTTCATAAACTTTTTCAAACAAACGATTTTTTGCTTGAATATTTTGTTCGAGCTTTTCCTTGAAAATATCCTTGTTCAATAAGTCAGCAACACGAATACCAATTCGGGCCGATTTATCCATATATGCTGGTCCAATTCCTTTTCTCGTTGTACCAATTTTTTGTGGGCCTTTTTCTTCTTCTTCTAAAATATCAAGTTTTATATGGTATGGCAAAATGATGTGTGCGCGATTACTAATACATAAATTATCTGTGTTGACTCCATGACCATGTAAATAAGCGATTTCTTCAACAAATGCTTTTGGGTCGATCACCATCCCGTTACCTAAAACACAAACTTTATCTTTTACAAATATACCCGAGGGAACTAAGTGTAATTTATATGTCTCACCACCGAAAACAATCGTATGTCCGGCATTATTTCCCCCTTGATAACGGGCAACGACTTCAGCATTTTGTGAAAGATAATCTGTGATTTTCCCTTTTCCTTCATCGCCCCATTGCGTACCTACAACAACTACTGAGGACATGGTGCACCTCCAACATTTTTACATAAATTTTTATGTTAATGATTACATCTGTTAGTCTAACAGCGAGCATATGTGATGTCAACGAAAAAGCGAACATTTTAGGTTGTTTGTCATTTAATGTTCGTGTTTTTGCCTAAAGTTTTAAAAAATATCTAGTCTTTTCCTAAATAATAACTTTTTATCGAAAAATCTGTTCCTTTTCATTAAGCATGGACATGTCCTGGTGGTATATCACTCGTTTCATAATGATGATCAAGATTAACAAATTTATTATATTGTTTAACGAAAGCAAGCTCAACTGTTCCCGTTGGACCATTCCGTTGTTTGGATATAATAATTTCAATAATATTTTCTTTTTCTGACTCTTCATCATAATAATCATCACGGTATAAAAAGCCGACAATATCAGCGTCTTGTTCGATACTGCCTGATTCACGTAAGTCAGACATAATTGGTCGTTTATCTTGTCGTTGTTCCACGCCTCGTGACAATTGGGATAATGAAATAAGCGGTACATTTAACTCGCGTGCTAAACCTTTTAATGACCGGGATATTTCTGAAACTTCTTGTTGTCGATTTTCACTTAAATGGCTACTACCTTGAATGAGTTGTAAATAGTCGATAATAATCATATCAAGGCCATGTTCTTGTTTTAAGCGACGGCACTTTGAACGAATATCACTCACACGAATACCTGGCGAATCATCAATATAAATGCCTGCATTTGATAAGCTACCCATCGCCATCGTTAAATTGCTCCAATCTTCTTGATTTAATTTTCCTGTACGCAACCGCTGCGAATCGATATTACCTTCTGCACAAAGCATTCTTTGAACGAGTTGCTCAGCACCCATTTCTAAACTAAAGATCGCAACATTTTTATCCGTTTTAGTCGCAATATTTTGGGCAATATTTAAGGCAAAAGCTGTCTTACCAACCGATGGACGAGCTGCGATAATAATTAGATCATTATTTTGAAAGCCTGATGTCATCCGATCTAAATCACGATACCCCGTTGGAATACCCGTGATTTCACCATCACTTTCATGGAGTTGTTCAATATTTACATAAACATCAACGAGAACATCTTTAATCGATTTAAAATCACTTACTTGACTTCGACTAGAAACAGCTAATATGCTCCGTTCGGCATCATCAAGTACTTGCACAACATCATCTTCTTGATCATATGTTGTTGTAATTATATCTGTTGCCGTACGAATTAAACGACGTAAAACAGCTTTTTCTTCAACAATTTTGCTATAGTAGTTAATATTTGCTGCCGTTGGAACACTGCCTGCTAAAGCTGTTAAGTATGAGACGCCACCAATACTTTCAATGTTTTTTTCATCGGTTAATAATCTTGTGACCGTTACAAAATCGATCGGCTCGCCACGATCATATAATTGAACCATTGCTCGAAAAATATACTGATGGCCCGCCCGATAAAAATCTTCTGGTACAAGATACTCTGCTGCGACAGAAAAGGCCTCTGGCTCTAAAAAAATGGCTCCTAAAACTGCTTGTTCGGCTTCGATATTGTGTGGAGGTGTTCGATCAAAAGCAGAACTATCCATGTTTACTTCACCTCTCAACGTCTATTTAAGACTCTGTTTTCTTATTGTTTTTTTGCTATCGTTAAATTGGTTTTATTCTTCGATGACGTGTACATTAATTGTACCTGTGACATCTTGATGTAATTTTACAGGTACTTTATGATGTCCTAAAGAACGAATGGGCTCACCTAACTCAATTTTACG
>DATGTA010000038.1:0-4259 GCA_035302085.1 Bacillota bacterium | reverse complement strand
GAAGCATTAGCAAAAGGTATGGAGAACTTAGAAAAACATATTGATACGATTGAACAATTTGGGCTGCCATTTGTCGTGGCAATTAATAAGTTTCCTACAGATACCGAAGCAGAAACAAATTTTATTGAAAACTGGTGTGATGAACGCGATATTGCCGTTGCTTTAACAGAAGTTCATGCACATGGTGGTGATGGGGGCATTGATCTAGCAGAAAAACTTGTAAAAGTTATTGAAACCGGTACCAAGAACTTTAAACGCATGTATGACCTTGAAGATTCAATCGAAACAAAAATACGTAAAGTGGCGCAAAAAGTATATGGGGCAGCAAATGTAGAACTGTCACCTAAGGCTAAGGAACAAGTCGAATATTATGAAGCACATGGCTGGGGTAATTTGCCTATTTGTATGGCAAAAACACAATACTCATTAACCGATGATCCGACGAGGCTTGGCCGACCGACTGACTTTACACTTACGATTCGTGAATTAAGCCCATCAGTTGGTGCCGGATTTTTAGTCGTATTAACCGGTGAAATGCTAACAATGCCTGGGTTACCAAAAAATCCCGCAGCTCTAAATATGGATGTTACGGAAGATGGACGAATTGAAGGATTATTTTAACATAAAACGGTTAAAATTAATCAATGGATTAAACCAAAAGTAAATAATCTTTGTGACATGTCGTTATGATTCATTTATAATCATTAACTCAATGAATTCATTATGACATGTCTATTTTATTTTCAAAATACTTTTGCATTTTTGAATGAATTTCTTTCATTACTTTACATAAAAACATTCATATTTTTTACCAAACCATTCATGAATTCACGTCCCATTTAGTGATTATTCCGTTTAAATTAAATCTTTAGACAATTTGTATAGTTAATTTTTCTTAATTTCATACATATTACACGTTGATTTAAAAAGGGCATTTTTTTAGAATTAAAGATAATCTATTTAATAAATCAACTTATGAAAGCGGTACCAACAATTGTACAACAAAAATATAAGTCGTTTGAAAGGTTGAGACGATTATGGAACGTATGCCGTATGGCTGGCGAGGGAAAATCGGTTTAATTTATATCGCATCAGCTTATGCCATGGAAACAGAGTTTCAAAAAATGTCACCTGAGGGTGTGACAACACATACAACGAGAGTTGCCTTAAGTGATCATCCAGATTATTTTTCAATCGATGACTTAACAAATTTAGATGCTGATGTGATGGAAGCTACAAAATTACTCGCTCAGGCCCCTTTAAAATCGATTGCTTATGGTTGTACAAGTGGTAGTTTTGTCAATGGACTTGATTATGACAAACAACTGATCAAACGAATGGAGCAAATCGCTAAAATTCCTTGCACAACAACTGCTACAGCTGTTTTAGCAGCCGCAGAGGGTTTACAAGTGCAAAACATTGCCATCGCTACACCATATGCATCTGATGTCAATGAACGCGCCTATGAATATTTTACGAGTGGTGGCTTAACGATTACAAATATGACAGGCCTCAGCATGATGAATGATTACAAAATTTCTGAACTTAATTTGCAAACGATTTATAACATGGCGACTAAAACAATAACAAATGATTCAGAAGCCATTTTTATTTCGTGTACGGGATTATCAACACTACCATTGATTAACGCTTTGGAAAAAGATTTAAACGTACCCGTCATTACATCTAACCAAGCAACCTTTTGGCATGCATTAAAACTTGCACATATTCAAAGCGGTCAAATGCAATTAGGAACATTATTTAATTTGTAAAATGTCTTATGAATTTGTTGCATAAACATTTCAAAGGAGGTGTCTTCATGCAAATATTACGATTTGCTGATCGCATCTGGGTGGAAATCGAGCGATTTATTTTAAGTGTCACAACGATTCTCATGAGTTTAATGTTAGTAAGTAATGCGATTAGTCGGTATTTTTTTAATAAAAGTTGGCCGTTTACAGAAGAAATTGGAAAAATGGGTGTTCTTATTCTTACATTTATGGGCTTAGGGTATGCTGCACGCAAAGGAATGCATATTGAAATGTCAGGACTTTTCGATATGATGAGTCAAAACGTACAAAGAATTTTAAGAATATTCATAAATATAGTTTCGTTTATTATATTAGGTATTTGTACGGTGTTAGCTTTCCAGTATGTTAAACATGTTTATGATTTAAATCAAGTATCAACGATTTTACGAATACCACTTTATTTAGTCATGTTAGTTATCCCTTTAGGATTTTTATTAGCGAGTATTCGCTACTTAGTCGATTTTTTAATTAGTTTAACGCAAAAAAATATTAATACATCTGAAGAGTCGTTCGTTAGCTCAGAAGAGAATGTCAATTCATAGAAGAGAGGGAGTCACTCGTGATATGGGCAATGCTAGCTTTAATGTTTCTCATGCTTTTGCTTAATTTTCCAATTATGGTCGTTTTATTATTCGTCGCATTATTGATGATGGTCATTAGCGCACCAGATCTTAACTTAGTGATGTTCATTCAGCAACTGTCGAGTAGTGTTGAATCTTATGTGCTACTTGCCATTCCAATGTTTATTTTTGCTGCCGACATTATTGTTGAAGGGCGAACAGCCAATCGATTGTTAGACTTTGTTAATGATATGTTTGGTCATGTTCGTGGGGGTACAGGAATTGTCACAGCTGCGACGAGTACATTGTTTGGTTCAGTTTCTGGTTCATCGCAAGCAACGATTGCTGCCATCGGTCGTCCGATGAGAAATCGTGCCCTGCAGTATGGTTATGAAGATTCACATATTATGGGCCTCATCGTAAACACAGCTGGAATTGCTATTTTAATCCCTCCAAGTATCGTCATGATTTATTACGGTATGTTAACAGGTACATCGGTTGGTGATTTATTTGTTGCAGGTATTATCCCTGGACTGATGATTTTCATTGGATTTTCTCTTTGGGAAGTTTTTACGGCGATCAGAAATGATATTCCTGTTGAACCGAAAGCATCTTGGACAAAACGTTGGCAATCATTTCGTCAATCAATTTTAACGTTTGGATTTCCTGTCCTCATTTTAGGAGGAATTTATTCAGGGATGTTTAGTCCAACAGAAGCTGCAGCCTTTTCTGTTTTATATGCTGCCATACTAGAAATAATAATCTTTCGTTCGATTAAAGTTTGGGAGCTTTATCGAATCGCTGTTTCAACAGGTGTTGTTACGAGTATCGTCTTTATTTTGCTCGCTGCCGGTGGAGCATTTTCATGGATTATTTCATATTTACGTATTCCACAAGCATTAACAGAAACGGTTTTAGGGGCTGATCCTTCACAATTTCAAATATTACTAATCATGTCAGCATTTTTCTTAATTTCGTGTATGTTTGTCGATTCCTTAGTAGCAATTGCCATTTTAACGCCAATTTTCTTTCCCATTGCAGTCGCAGCCGAAATTCATCCAGTGGCCATTGGTGTTTTAATTACATTGCAAGCAACTCTTGGAACCGTTACACCACCATTCGGGGTAAATATTTTTACAGCTTGTGCTATTTTCAATCGACCATATTTAGATGTTGTTCGAGGAATAGTTCCGTATATTTTAATTTTTGTTGTCATTAACTTATTACTCATTATCTTTCCGGACATTATTATGGTTTATGAAGACATTTTTGGCTCATCTAAAGCAAGTTAAATATTCATACAATGATTTATACTCCCTTGACTAGGAGGTGGAAACATTTTATTCGATCAAGTCTAAGGGCGATATCGTACATGTTTAGATAAAACTAAAGGAGGAACAAATTTGTTAAAAAGAAATAGTTTCTATTTGTTAGTTTTCATGGTCGTTTTGTCGATCGTCTTAGTCGCTTGTGGCGATGATGATGCAGAAACAGAAGCAGAAACCGATACTGATGGTGAAACAGAAGAAGCAACAGATGAAGGTAGTAGTGGAGAAGAGATGACTCTTAAGTTTGCTCATGAAGAAGGGCAAGGAGACGTACAAGATTTATATGCCAATAAATTTAAAGAAGTCATCGAAGAAAAAACAGATGGTAGAATTTCAGTTGATGTTTATACAGCGGGTACACTTGGAACGAATATGGATGTCCTTCAATCCTTACAAACAGGCGCTATTGAGATTGCAATCACATCGCCTGGATTCTCAGGTGACGTTATCCCTGAATCAAACATTATGTCTGTACCATTCTTATTTTCAGATAATATGGAAGTTAACAAAAAAGTTTTAAATGAAAGTGAAGCATTATATGGACCGCTTGCTGAACAGTA
>DATGTA010000037.1:0-9662 GCA_035302085.1 Bacillota bacterium | reverse complement strand
AACTGTTCCTTTACAATCGCTTGAAGAAGAAACGGGTATGTTTCAAAAAGTAAAACGGTTTTTCGGTCTTAAATAATTTTTTATAAACAAATTTAAAATCATTAAGGAAACTAGATCACGATATGATATGGTCTAGTTTTTTTGTGTGAATCAATCGATGCATAACTTCATGGTTGTTTTCATAGATTAGTACAAACATTTGTGAAGGATGAAAAAGATGCAAAGACAGATTAAAAATGTCCGACGCTCGATTAAGCAAAGGCGCAATATTAAACATATACGTAAAAAGAAACATGAACACCCTTTAACAACGAATTTTGTTGACGAACATGAAAAACAAGGTGATGTTCAATTGTATCCACCTCATACATTATCAAGTAAAGGTAAACAATCGTTCATTTCTTTTCCTTTATTAAAAGGTATTTTAGCGCTTTTTTTATTCGGTTCAACATTTATTATGTTTAAAACAAATATGCTGCAAGCTGTTGCTCCAAAAGATTGGATAGAAGATCAATTAACAAAGGAATTTCCTTTTGCAACGGTTAATGCATGGTACTATGAGAAATTTGGACGACCTTTAGCATTTAATCCACAAGTTAATGATGTGGCAACAGATGATTCGGCAAACACATTACCTGTTTTAGGAAAAGTATCAGAACCGTTTCATGTCAATGGTCAAGGGATAAAAATAAGTCCAACTGAAGTTACACCTGTTAAAGCTTGGCAAGATGGGATTGTAATTTTTTCGGGTAACGATCGGACGACAAAAAAGACAGTCATTATTCAACATGCCGATCAAAGTGAAACATCTTATGGTTATTTAAGTACGAATGATGTTCACCTTTATCAATATGTTGCAGCTGGACAAGTTATCGGAATGTTCCATCCGGGAGAGGAATATCGTGACATTTACTTTTCCATCGAAAAAGATGATTCATACATTGACCCGATTCAGGTGATGCAAGTTGATGAGCGTTAAAAGCTATTTTTCTAAGCTACAAATCCATCCATTGTTATACTTTTTTATGTTCGTGTCATTTTTTACGGGAACATTTTTAGAATTGGCGATTATTTTATTAATTGTGTTTATTCATGAATTTGGCCATTACTTAGCAGCCTATTATTATAAATGGCGAATTGACACAATTGCTTTATGGGTTTTTGGTGGGGTCATGAAAACCGACGAATATGGAACAAGAAAAATTTTCGAAGAATTTGTCGTAACAATTGCTGGTCCTTTGCAACATCTCATCATTTACTTATGTATTATTGGGTTGTCTTTACAATCGTTTATACCAGAGGTCATTATTTTTTTATTGTTTTATTATAATACGATCATTTTATTGTTTAACCTTTTACCGATATGGCCACTTGATGGCGGAAAATTATTTTTTTTGTTAAACAGTATATTTTTTCCTTATCGTCAGGCATATGAACAAACGATTCTATTTTCAATGATTATGTGTTTAATGTTGATCATTATGCATCTTTTGCTTTGGCCATTTAATTTAAGTAGTTTATTAATTATTTCATTTTTACTCATAGAAAATGGCAAGGATTGGCAACAAAGATACTATGTTTTTATTCGCTTTTTATTACAACGTTATGAACAGCCAAAAAACATTCAACAACTCACGCCTATTATCGTTTCAAAAAACTTGCCATTAAAGCAAGTCTTTCAAAAATTTTATCAAGGGAAGAAGCACTTAATTCATGTCATTGACCCTCTAAATGATCAAACGATTATCATGAATGAAAGAGATTGTTTGCGATTATACTTTGACAAAAAATATTTACAGCAACCGATTGGTGAACTTATGACATAAGTTATTTATTAGTAATTATCATTTATGGACAAGTATATAAAAAGACTAATGATTGGCAAAAGACAAACTTTTGACAATTTACAAAATATATGATTAACTAATAGGTGAATAAACACCATGAGCCACCATTGGATGTAAGCGTTTACAACGATTTCAAAAAAATGAGGAGGTATTTATTAAATGAAACCGTTGATTGAACTCAATCCTGATAAGCCCGTCAGTGAGCAACGAGATGTGATTCAAAATCGTTATCATCCAGATGTACCTGCAGTCGTTAATGTGAAGCCAGGTGATGATTTTGTTGTGGAATGTTTAGATTGGACAGCTGGTAAAGTTGGCAATAACGATAGTGCAAATGATATTCGTGATATGGACTTTTCACCGATTCATCATTTGACAGGTCCAATTCATGTTGATGGTGCTGAGCCTGGTGATTTATTAGTCGTTGATATTTTAGATGTTGGTGCGCATCCAAAAAGAGATTGGGGTTATACCGGTATTTGGTCACGTGAAAATGGTGGTGGATTTTTAACGGATCATTTTCCAGATGCTCATAAAGTTATTTGGGATTTTAAAGGAACGTATTGTACATCACGTCATCTCCCAGGTGTTAAATTACCAGAATTAGCCCATCCCGGAATCATTGCAACAGCTCCATCACATGATTTATTGGCAAAATGGAACAAACGTGAAGCGGAGTTAATAGCTGCACACCCTGATCGTGTACCGCCGGTTGCGCATCCACCAGAGTCGGAAAATGTTATTGCCGGAAATCTTCGACCAGGGACACCAGAATATGATCGAATTGCTAGGGAAGGTGCCCGAACGATTCCACCCCGGGAAAACGGTGGGAATCGTGACCTGAAAAACTTAACCCGCGGTTCACGCATTATGTTACCTGTATATGTAGATGGTGCTAAGTTAGTTGTTGGTGATATACACTACAGCCAAGGGGATGGAGAAATAACGTTTTGCGGGGCTATTGAAATGGCCGCTGGTTGGTTACATCTTGGTGTCGATTTAATTAAAGATGGTATGAACAAGTACGGAGTTAACCATTCTATTTTCCAACCGAGCCCAATCGGTCAAAATATTAGTCCATATAGATACCTCGTATTTGAAGGATATTCTGTTGATGAAGATGGTAAACAACATTACCTCGATGCAAATGTCGCTTACCGTCAAGCATGTTTAGAAGCCATTAGATATTTACAAAACTTTGGTTACACAGGGGAAGAAGCATATATGATCTTAGGGGCTGCTCCTATTGAAGCACACATAACGTCAATTGTTGATATTCCTAATGCTTGTTGTACGCTTTGGTTACCTGTTGATATATTTGATTTTGATATTATGCCAAGTGATGACGGTCCAAAAGTATATGTCCCAGGTAACACAGCAGCCAAAGCCGATTAAACTTAAATTTAAAACTTATGAAAGTATAAATAATCTCTGGCATTAACAATATGTCAGAGGTTATTTTTTGGCTGTGAATAGTTGACTTTTTGTTTCGTTTTATGATATTATCTATACGTTAATCTTGTAGCACCCGTGCTACAACCGCACAGAACAGGTAAAAACACTTTTTTAATAAAGGACCTGTATGGCGAGTCTATAGTCAATAGGAGGTGCAATTTATGTACGCAATTATTGAAACTGGTGGAAAGCAAATCAAAGTTACTGAAGGCGAAGAAATTTTTATCGAAAAATTAGCTGCTGAGGTTGAAGAAGAAATTACGTTTGACAATGTTTTATTTGTCGGCGGTGAAGCCGTTAAAGTCGGAAATCCATATGTCGATGGAGCAACGGTAACTGCTAAAGTCGAACGTCATGGACGTGGTAAAAAAATGACTGTTTTTAAATACAAACCAAAGAAAAATTACAGTCGTAAACAAGGCCACCGTCAACCATATACAAAGCTAGTGATTGAAAAAATTAATGCTTAATTTAGGTGACGAAACATGATAACCGTAACGATCAGACGTGAGCATGATCAACGAATTAGTTCATTTCAAGTGTCAGGACATGCTAATAGTGGTCCATATGGCTATGATCTCGTTTGTGCAGGTGTTTCTGCGATTACATTCGGTTCGATCAACGCTATTTTAGCTTTATGTGAAAAACATTTATCGATTGATCAAGCGAATGATAAAGGTGGATATTTACACGTGAACATTCCACCGATTCATGAGAAAAAACGACAAGCGAATGTCCAACTTTTACTTGAAGGGATGATTATATCACTGCAAACGATTGAACGGGATTACGGTAAACATATACAAATTAAAGAAACATCGGAGGTGTCATAAATGTTACGTTTAAACTTACAATTTTTCGCCCAGAAAAAAGGGGGCGGAAGTACGAAAAATGGACGTGATTCACATGCTAAACGACTCGGTCAAAAACGTGGTGACGGTCAATTAGTGACGGGTGGATCAATTCTATTTCGTCAACGGGGAACAAAAATTTACCCGGGTACAAATGTTGGTTTAGGGAGAGACCATACACTTTTTGCGAAAGTCGATGGTGTTGTTAAATACGAACGGATTGGTAAAGACCGCCGCAAAGTAAGTGTTTACCCAATGGCTGAATAAATATTTATGTATATAAGACTCCAATCGACTGCTGATTGGAGTTTTTTTAATTGATTGTTAGATGAGCGCTTGTTTGATTTATGAATAGAGCAAAAGTGGGAGTCATACAAGCAATCTAAATATACATTTGGTATAATCAAGCTTATACTTAAGGGACTTAACAATAATTACAGTTTAAATAAACACATTTTTCTATTAGAAATGTTAATTATATGTGGCAAGACATTGAATATTTACATGTGCTTAACGGAGGTGAGTGAGTTATGTTTATCGATCGTGTAAAATTAAATGTTAAAAGTGGTGCAGGTGGTGATGGAATTGTTGCTTTTCGCAGGGAAAAGTATGTCCCGCTGGGTGGACCTGCTGGTGGCGATGGTGGTAAAGGTGGCGATATAATTTTTAAAGTTGACGAAGGTTTAAATACATTAATGGACTTTCGTTATAACCGCCATTTAAAAGCCGACAACGGTGAAAATGGTATGAGTAAAGGAAAACATGGTAAAAATGCCGACCCTTTAATTGTATCTGTACCACCTGGAACGGTCGTCATTGATGAGGCGACAGGAAATGTTATGGCTGATTTAATCAATCATAACGAGCAGGCTGTAATTGCTAAAGGTGGACGTGGCGGCCGAGGGAATATTAAGTTTGCCTCATCAAAAAATCCTGCACCACATTTATCGGAAAATGGTGAACCAGGCGAAGATTTTACAATTATCGTTGAATTAAAATTAATTGCTGATGTTGGTCTCGTCGGTTTCCCAAGTGTCGGTAAATCAACATTATTATCCGTTGTTAGCGCGGCTAAACCTAAAATAGCTAATTATCACTTTACAACATTATCGCCAAATCTTGGGGTTGTTGAAACAGATGATCAACGAAGTTTCATTATGGCTGATTTACCAGGCCTTATTGAAGGGGCGCATGAAGGTGTCGGCTTAGGACATCAGTTTTTACGACATGTTGAACGTACGAGAGTCCTCGTTCATGTCATTGATATGGCTGGCAGTGAAGGGCGTGACCCATATGATGATTATTTAAAAATAAATGCTGAATTAAAAAAATATGACAAATCAATCATTGATAAACCACAAATTATTGCGGCTAATAAAATGGATTTGCCGAATGCCAATGAGTTGTTAAAACAATTTAAAGAAAAATTAACAGATGATATTCCGATTTATCCCATTTCAGCTTACACACATGATGGCACTCGTCAATTATTGTTTGCTGTTGCTGATAAATTAGAAAAAATACCTAAACAAACAGAACGAACAATTCCTGAAACTGAACATGCCATTTATCGTCATACGGAAGCAAAAGCGCCCTTTGTCATTAATCGCGAGTCTGATGGTGCATTTGTTTTATCAGGCGAAAAAATCGAGCGGCTCTTTCATATGACAGATTTTACCCATAATGAAGCGGTGCAACGATTTGCTAGGCAAATCCGTTCATTAGGAGTTGATGATGAACTACGTAAACGTGGAGCAGAAGATGGGGATATTGTTCGGATTTTGGATTTTGAATTTGAGTTTCTCGAATAATTTATTGACGAGGGTGAAGCCATGGAAGAACGAGAGAAAAGTTTTTACTTAGTTCGTCAAGATGTTTTGCCTGAGGCGATGCGTAAAACGATTGAAGTGAAGCAATTACTTGAAAGTGGTGTCACACAAACGATCAATGAAGCGGTACAAAAAGTTGACTTATCGCGCAGTGCATATTATAAATATAAAGATACTGTCTATCCATTTAAAACAATTGTTCAAGAAAAAATAATTACATTGTTTTTTTATATTGAGGATCGTACAGGAACATTGTCCAAACTGTTAAAAATAGTTGCTGAAGCTGATTGTAATATATTAACGATTCATCAGACGATACCGATCCAAGGTAAAGCGAATGTGACATTATCGCTGGATGTGTCGGCGATTACAGAAGATATTGAAACACTTATTCATACATTAAAACAGTTGGAATTTGTTAAGCGTGTTGATATGCTTAGTTCCGGGACATAACAGAGGAGGAAATATACGTGAGTCGTCGGAGTGTAGGGTATTTAGGGCCAAAGGGGACGTTTACTAAATTAGCAGTAGATACGGCATTTAATGGCGAGGAATATGTTGGATTTTCGACCATTCCTGCATGTATTGATGCCGTTTGGAATGATGAGATAGACTTAGGTGTTGTACCGTTAGAAAATGCGATTGAAGGAACAGTCCATGTAACACTTGATTATCTAATCCATCAAGCAAGATTACCAATCGTTGCAGAAATCGTTGTGCCGATCAAGCAGCATTTGTTAGTGAATAAAAATTTCACGGGTGAGTTAAAAGATATTGAAGGTGTTTATTCACATAGCCATGCAATTGCTCAATGTCATCAATATTTACATAAACAATTGCCACAGGCTGAATTAAAATTTAGTGATTCAACTGGTCGAGCGGCTGAATTTGTCAGTCAATCGAATAAACCAATTGCAGCGATCGGTAATAAACTGGCGG
This sequence comes from Bacillota bacterium, assembly GCA_035302085.1. Classification (GTDB taxonomy): domain Bacteria; phylum Bacillota; class Bacilli; order Bacillales; family Amphibacillaceae; genus CALAMD01. Next base: position 2,741 of record DATGTA010000037.1, on the reverse strand, counting down.
CGAAAGAATATCATTTAAATATAAAGAAGGAAAACATTCATGACTTTCCTAATAATCATACGCGATTTGCTGTTTTAGCCAAGTCAAATGGTTCAATTCACATTAATCATGAAAAAGCGGGTGAAAAAACGACTGCTCTTGTCACTTTACCGCGAGACTATGCGGGAGCATTGCATCAAGTATTAGCAGCATTTGCTTGGCGTAAAATGAACTTATCGAAAATTGAATCACGGCCAATGAAAACAGGTTTAGGTAATTACTTTTTCATTATTGATGTTAATCAACCGATGGATGATGTTTTATTTCCTGGGGTTAAAGCTGAACTTGAAGCATTAAATTGTCAAATCGAATTTCTTGGATCATATCCTGTTTATCAAATGAAAACATAAATGCCATCAGCAAATGATGGCTTTTTAATTTCCTTTCAACATTTAATCTGTTATTGCATACATTAGTGTAGATGATAGCCTAGAATTGTTGAAAGGAGAATATATTTTGAAAATACACATTGTCCAAAAAGGTGATACTTTATGGGAAATTTCTCATAAATATGGGGTTGACTTTGAACAATTAAAAGATATTAATGTGCATATAGCGAGTCCGGATATGATTATGCCAGGTATGAAAATTAAAATACCAATGAATAATAAACATGTACAATCTAAACCGGTAGCAAATGAACAAATTAAATTACCACCAGAAAAGCAGGCTGATTTAGAAACCAAAAAACCATTACCAAATAAATCTGCTCATTTAGAGCAACCGGGTTTATCAAGTCCCTTGCAAATGCCAAAGATTTCTGATCAGCAACAAATGCCGGCAACTCAAAAAAAAGAAGTGCCACATAAACAAAAATACACATCGAAAAAACAGACCGTTAAAAAATCTAAGCAAATACATGCCAATCAACCGACAGTGCCATTTGTCCAACAACCATCCTATAGTATGCCAGTAGCACCGATGGTTCAGCCCTGTGTTTATCAATGTCCCGTTTGTGGTCAAATGAGTCAACAAATAATGCCATATGACCAATCATTTGGTATGTGGCCACCATCCTATAGTTATGATGGATATTTACATCATCAACAAATGTACCCAACAAATATGACGCCACAAATGAACCATCACTATAATGAAAACAAATGATCATTGAAAATTAATTGAGTAATCAGCCCATCAGCCCATCACATAAACATGGGCTGCTTTATTTTAATTTCTTATTGATTTTTGTGGTATGATAAAGGTAAATTCGGTTAAATAATTAAGTGTTAACATATAATAGCAGATATTTTAACGAAGGAAGTGATTTTGTGGAACAAATCGTTGATCAACTCACTCATTGGTTACAAAAACAAGTTCAAGCAGCCCATGTAAAAGGCTTGTTAGTCGGTGTAAGTGGAGGGCTTGATTCAGCGGTAGTCGCCTATTTAATTAAACGGGCGTTTCCAAACAATTCATTAGGTGTCATTATGCCACTTAAAAGTAATCCTGCAGATATTGAACATGCAAACCTTGTCGTTAAATCATCTCAAATCGATCATTTAACAGTTGATTTAACGCAAAGTCATGCTGTGCTATATGAAACGATTGAGCAGAACGTTCAAACAAAAGATAACATTGACGTATTAAACGAAGCCCAATTAGCTGATGCTAACTTAAGAGCTCGTTTGAGAATGAGTACACTTTATACAATTGCAACTCACTACAATTATTTAGTCGTTGGCACTGATAATGCTTCCGAATGGTATACAGGGTATTTTACGAAATATGGCGATGGTGGTGTCGATATACTGCCGATAGTTCCGTTTACAAAGGAAGAAGTGCGTGATCTCGCTGGACATTTAGGGGTGCCAAATGAAATTATTCATAAAGAGCCAAGTGCTGATCTTTGGTCAGGACAAACAGATGAAGCAGAAATGGGGACAACTTATGAACATATTGATGCTTATTTAAAAGGACAAGAAGTTCCCCTGAAAGATCGTCAGCTTATCGAACAAATGCATCAGCGAACGATGCATAAACGAGAGCCGATCAAGCAATTTACTTTACGAGAATAATTCCACAATTTAACACGGCTAAAATATTTCACTGAATCCACCCTATTCATAAGGGAGGTTACAGTGATGAGATATATAATTTTACTAAGTGTAATGACTATTTTATTCGGTTGTCAAACACCTAAAGCAACTGAGGACTCATCCATTCAAAGTGAGCCATTAAGTCATGAAAACACGAATGAACCAAAACCAGATTATGATGGTTATGATAAAAGTAAAAAACGCTTAAAAGAATTTAAGAAAAATGATGTGAAACATGTACAAGATGAGTATGCTAATGAGCGAACACGCCAAATTGCTGAATCGTTAAATACCATGAGTGACATTAATCAAGCACAAGTCGTTGAGACGGATGATAAAATTATCGCTGGCGTTATTTTGAATTCACATGCTGATGATCAATTAGCGCAAATGGTCGCCGATAAAGTTCGCCAAATCGTTAATGACGAAAAAGAGATTGTTGTATATACTGATCATACGTATTGGTATCAACGAATTGATAAAGATGCAAGAGCTAAAGCGACACAACTTGGCGAAGATCTTGAAGTTATTTTTGATCAGTTTTTTGATGTTGCTGATTAATTTTTATTAAAATTGATTATGTTGAAAGGCCACACTTTCCTTTTATTGAAAAAATTTGTTATAGTTAAGATGAAATAATTGAGAGGGGTAGACGGAAGTGGC
>DATGTA010000036.1:0-3267 GCA_035302085.1 Bacillota bacterium | reverse complement strand
ATTCTGAGCCCGTTGGTAAAATAGCTGTCATAAAAGGTTAGACATTCAATTAAAAGCTATGTGATGATTGAAAAAGCAAAGAAAAAACCGCCACAGTATGTGACGATTAAATATTTTAAGCATTTATTTTTAGCTTCTCTTGTTCTTCTTCGGAAAACACACGTGATCTTGTCAGAAATCGTTTTCCCTCAGGTCCTTCGAGTGAAAACATCCCACCACGGCCATCGACGACATCGATAATTAATTGAGTATGTTTCCAATACTCGTATTGATCTTTCGCCATATAAAATGGTGCACCACCGATTTCACCGAGTAAAACATCCGATTCACCGACACGAAATTCACCGCGTGGAAAGCACATGGGGGAACTACCATCACAACATCCACCCGATTGATGAAACATGAGAGAACCGTGCTTTTCTTCCAATGATTTCATTAATTCGAGGGTTGCATCCGTCGCAACGACACGTTTAACCATAAAATAATCCTCCTTTCGCTAATGATAGTATATGCATGAAAGAGCAGAAAACTCCCACAAAATATTTTGCGGGAGTTATAACGTCAATTAAAATAAACCTGTCGCTTCTTCTGTATAACTAATTAATAAGTTTTTCGTTTGCTGATAATGACTAAGCATCATGAGGTGATTTTCCCGGCCGATTCCTGATTTTTTATAACCGCCAAAAGCAGCATGAGCAGGATATTGATGGTATGTGTTTGTCCAGACACGTCCAGCTTGGATGCCACGGCCGAAACGATAAGCTTTATTAATATTTCGTGTCCAAACACCTGCTCCTAATCCGTACAATGTATCATTAGCAATTTCCATCGCATCTGCATCATCTTTAAACGTTGTGACGGCTAAGACAGGACCAAAAATTTCTTCTTGGAAAATACGCATTTTGTTATGACCTTTGAAAATCGTTGGCTCGACATAATAACCACCACTGAGCTCGCCATCCATTTCTTTGACATCTCCCCCGACGAGAACTTCGGCACCTTCTTCTTTTCCAATTTGTAAATAAGATTTTATTTTTTCAAATTGTTCGCTAGAAGCCTGGGAACCCATCATTGTTTCCGGATCTAATGGATGCCCCATTTTAATGTCATTCACCCGCTCGATGGCTCGTTCCATAAATTCATCATAAATATTCTCGTGAATTAATGCACGGGAAGGACATGTACAAACTTCACCTTGGTTTAGGGCAAACATGACGAGGCCTTCAATTGCTTTATCGAAAAATCCATCATCATGATCCATCACATCTTTAAAAAATATATTTGGTGACTTTCCGCCAAGTTCTAAAGTTATCGGGATAATATTTTCTGAAGCATATTGCATGATCATTCGACCGGTCGTTGTTTCACCTGTAAACGCTACTTTAGAAATTCGACTATTTGATGCAAGTGGTTTTCCTGCTTCAAGACCAAATCCATTGACAACGTTTAAGACACCTGGTGGTAAAATATCTTTAATAAGATCGAGCAGCACATGGATAGATGCCGGCGTTTGTTCAGCTGGTTTGATGACGACACAGTTACCAGCAGCTAATGCGGGAGCGATTTTCCATGTCGCCATAAGAATTGGGAAGTTCCATGGAATAATTTGTCCAACAACCCCGAGTGGTTCATGAAAATGGTAAGCAACCGTATCATTGTCTATCTGACTAATCGTTCCTTCTTGTGCCCGAATAGCTGAGGCAAAGTAACGAAAATGATCAACTGCAAGTGGCAGATCCGCTGCTAAACATTCCCGCACCGATTTTCCATTATCCCACGTTTCAGCAACAGCTAACATTTCTAAGTTGTTTTCAATCTGATTGGCAATTTCATTTAACATATTTGCCCGTTCCATCACAGATGTCTTTGCCCATTCATCTTTTGCTTCATATGCCGCATCAATCGCCAGTTCAACATCCTCTTTTGTTGACCGGGCGATTTCACAAAATACTTCACCCGTTATTGGTGTCGTGTTTTCAAAATATTCTCCGTTCACTGGTGGGACATACTTACCACCGATAAAATTGTCGTACCGTTCGGAAAAATTGACAATGGCACCTTCCGTATTTGGATTTTTATACACGCAAACTCCTCCTTATTATAATGTAAACGTTTACATTGTTGAGCGAACAAGATGTATAGTCATATCATAGCAAAAACCTGCCTTGTTTTCAATATAGTCCGATAATTATATGAATTCAGTAAAATATTTAGCTATTCATTTATGATAGTTTGCCACGAGCATCAACTGGCCACTTAGCAACAACTTCACCATTTTCATGAACGGTGTAATGAGTAAATAAATTGGCGACTGTACATGCATGGTTGGGAATAATCGTTAAACGTTCATTTATTTTTAAATGTTCAACACCAGCACCCGTTATGACACCATGTTCTTCAGACAGTCGTTCAATCGTTAGTTGGGGGTGTTCGACAATATAGCCATGTCCCATAATGCTTTCATTCCCATGGGCACCTTTATCTAAGGCGAGTGTTTTACTGCCGGCATCGATAATGGCCCGATTATTTTTGACGGATGCAACCGAAGTGACAACAGATAAAGCACACTGTTCAACAGAAGCAACGTTAAGGCTTACTTGAACCATATCATAAAATGCTGCGTTACCTGGTCTAATTTCAGTAATTCCTGCTACTTTTCCTGCTTGTTTAAATGTTGGGGTCGATCCAATGCTTTTATGAGTTATATGAATCCCGACATCAGCACAAATGGCAGCGCTCGTCAAAATAGCTTCTGCTTCCTCATAAGCTATTTGTTCTAACATCTCATCAGAAGTTGCTGTATATGATTGGCCAGCATGAGTAAAGATTCCATCGAGCAATAAACATTCAAGCTGGTTAATATGTTGGGCTAACTGGGCAACTTCATCCGTTGGTTCAACGCCACATCGATCGAGGCCTGAATTTATTTTAATCCAAACATTAAGGGTTTGCTTATGTTGTTTGAAAAAATTGTTAAGCAGTGTCGCCTGTTCAACTGAATCAACTGCCACGATGATTGTTGCTTGCTCCATTAATGTTAAAATTCGTTCTAGCTTATTCTCTGAACTGATCGGAAACGCAATTAAAATATTATTAATTCCACCATTAACCATTACTTCAGCTTCGCCAACCGTGGCAACCGTAATTCCAACGGCACCTGCTTCTAATTGACGTTTGGCAATTTCAACACTTTTATGTGTTTTAATATGTGGTCGATAATTCACGTGATGTTCCTTAGCAAATTGCATGACTTCAGCAATATTTTTG
>DATGTA010000035.1:0-6518 GCA_035302085.1 Bacillota bacterium | reverse complement strand
GACTTTAGTTGGAATGATGTTCAAGGAAAGTCATTTTTAGGTCAACGTAAAGGTGGTATGCCACAAATGGTCGGTGAGTATGTTTTAAGGAACTATGATATCGATCCACACGGTGATCTTGATTTAGAACAAGGGGTTGATTTTGCGAACATTCCTGGCGCCTTTGTTTCTGGTGATTATGAATATGTTCAATTATTCGAACCGACCGCAAGTACGATGGAAAAAGAAGGTGCTGGTCATGTTGTCGCATCTTTTGGCGAAGAGTCAGGTTTAGTTCCTTACACAGTCTTTATGGCAAAACAAAGTTTTCTTGAAGATCATCCTGAGACAGTTATGAAGTTTACTAAAGCCATTTATGAAGCACAAAAATGGCTCCAAGAGAGTACTGACGAAGAAGCGGCAGAAGCATTAGCCCCATTTTTTGATGATACGGAACTCGACATGTTAGCAGCATCTGTTGAGCGTTATAAGGCCCAAGACTCTTATGCTGATACACCTGTATTTAGTGAAGAAGGTTGGGAAAATCTAAAAGCGATTATGGATGAATCCGGTGAACTTCCAGAAGACGTACCATTTGATGATGTTGTCAATAACGAATTTGCCGAAGAAGTTATTGAAAATTAAGGAGGTTTGGTGGTGACATTTTTATCCTTAGATCATGTGACACATTATTACTTTTCCAAACAAGGCATGACAAAAGCATTGGCAGATATTACGTTATCAATTGATGAAGGCGAGTTTGTTTCCATCTTGGGACCAAGTGGATGTGGTAAATCAACTATTTTATCAATCGTCGCTGGAATTATTGAACAGACAAAGGGTGATGTACTCATCAACGATCAACCGATTGACCAAGCTAACTTACAAATTGGTTATATGCTTCAGCAAGATTATTTATTTCCGTGGAAAACAATTATCAATAATATTCTCATTGGCCCAAAAGTATCTGGCACGTTAAGCAAGGAAACAAAAGAAACAGGACTTGAATTATTAAAAGAAGTCGGCATCCCTAATGTAGCAAACGATTATCCCGATTCACTTTCAGGGGGAATGCGGCAACGAGTGGCATTTGTGCGAACATTTCTTGACAATCCGCAAATTTTATTGCTAGATGAGCCCTTTTCAGCGTTGGATTATTTAACAAAATTGAAGCTTGAAGATTTAGTTTTTTCATTACTAAAAAAATATCGTAAAACAGCCATTTTAGTGACACATGATATTAGTGAAGCAATTGCGATGAGTGATCGAATTTTCGTTATGGAAGCAAATCCAGGAACAATCGCCAAAACTTTCGAAGTTCCTGAACAATTACGTCAAGAACGTCCTTTCTTTGTCCGCCGTCAACCGGCATATCAACAATTGTTTGATGAAATTTGGCATCAGTTAAATAAACATGAACAAACATTTATCGATGTGAAGGCGGTGAATGAAAATGAAGGATGAACAGTTTTGGCAGCAATATAATCATCGTTTGAGATATGAGAAACGAATCATTTTATTTTGGCAATTGATCATTTTTATTAGCACATTTTCATTATGGGAATATGCCAGTCGCATGCATTGGATTGACCCACTTATTTTCAGTTCACCGACAAAGATTGTTGATTTGCTCGTTGAAAAATTTTTGGATGGTTCAATGTTTCTCCATTTACAAGTGACTTTATTTGAAACGGTCTTAGGCTTTATTCTTGGCACTTTATTTGGCGTTATCATCGCTACCGTTTTATGGTCTTCCCAACGTCTTGCAAACATTTTAGATCCATATTTAGTCATTTTAAATGCCATGCCAAAAGTTGCCTTAGGTCCAATTATTATTGTCGCACTCGGCCCGAGTTACTTTTCAATTATCGCGATGGGGGCGATCGTTTCAGTTATCATTACGACAATTGTTGTTTATTCTGCCTTTAAAGAAGTCGATCCAAACTTTGAAAAAGTATTAAAAAGTTTCGGTGCTACAAGGTGGCAATGTTTTACCGAAGCAATTTTCCCCGCGACATTACCGACGATGATCTCAACTTTAAAAGTGAATGTCGGCTTATCATGGGTTGGTGTCATTGTTGGTGAGTTTTTAGTATCAAAACATGGATTAGGTTATTTAATTATTTATGGATTCCAAGTGTTTGATTTTACACTCGTTATGTCAAGTTTACTGTTAATCGCCATTTGTGCCGCCGTTATGTATAAACTCGTAGAAAAACTTGAACGCCAGTTAATCAAACATACCATTTAACAAAGCTATATCCCCGCCAGTGAATATGTGTCTGAGCGGGGTAAATTTTTCTTAAGATTTTTGATCGAGAACACCCATTGATTCGATATGCTCTTTTGTTGCTTCATCACCTAGATTATAAATCATTTGTAAAGCTTCGTGCATGGAATAATCATAATCATCGTTCGCTGAATCGTGATGGTACGGTACGATGGGAACGTGCGCACGAACAAAGCTTCTTAAACCCGCATCATCCATAGCATCGAACTTACTCCGTAATTGGCGTACATCAGCATCCGTAGCATGGATGACGAAATCATCATTATTTTGATACGGTATTTGGCTCACTTCACCCGTATTCAAACTAACATAAAACGTTTTCTTTTCCATAAAAACACCTCCTCTAAATTAGCGTTCGCTAAATATGAGAAGGTATGTAAACGAATTAGCGATTATCGACTTTTTCAGGATATAAATCATGATTTAACAGTCGATGTTCAGCCATTTTTTCGTATCTTGTGTTAGGTTTACCATAATTACAATACGGATCAATGGAAATGCCCCCACGTGGTAAAAATTTCCCCCAAACTTCAATATATCGTGGCTCCATTAACTTGATTAAATCATCCATAATTGTATTCATACTTTCTTCATGAAAACCACCATGATTACGAAAACTAAATAAGTAAAGTTTCAATGATTTACTTTCAACCATCTTTTGATCAGGGATATAACTAATATAAACGGTAGCAAAATCCGGCTGATTCGTCACCGGACACATCGTCGTAAATTCGGGACAGTTAAATTTTACAAAATAATCTCGCTCTGGATATTCATTGGGAAATGATTCTAAAACATCAGGATCATACGACAATGAATAAGGGACTTCTTGGTTCCCCAGCAACGTTATATCTTCATATTTTTTACTGTCTTTTTTTGGCATTGCCATCTACTCTCCTTCAAGTGTTTGTAAATGTTTACTTAATTGATGTCGCATTAATTTATTCGACACATTGCGTGGTAATTTTTTAAGAAAATAATATTTTTTTGGTGTTTTATAACTGGCTAAATGTTGTTTAGCATAGTTTTTAATGTCTTCTTCTGTCAGCTTAGAATCACTTTTGACAATAAACGCAATTGGTACTTCACCCCAGGTTTCATCTAGACGACCGATCACACCAACATCTTCTATACCCGGCATATTGATTAAACAATGTTCAATTTCTGTCGGATAAATATTTTCACCACCAGAAATAATTAAATCATCACGTCGATCAACAACATATAAAAATCCAGATTCATCAACATAGCCTAAATCACCAGTCGCTAACCATCCTTCGTGGAAAGATGCTTCATTTGCTCCATCATGTTGATAATATTCTTTAGTAACCATCGGACCAGCGACGTAAATTTCCCCAATTCCCTCATGATTAGGTGCGACAATTTTTAATTGTGCAGGGGCTAAAGGTTTACCCGCTGAGCCAAATTTCTTTATGGCATCATTTGGACTTAACGTCACAATTTGTGAAGAAGTCTCGGTCATCCCATATGACTGAAAGACAGGGATATTTTTTTGTTTCGCTTGTTCGAGCGTATGAATCGGACAAGACCCTCCCCCAAGTAACATACAGCGAAAGGTTGCTGGATAATTGTTTGAACCGATTGTTTGTAACAAACGTTCTAACATAACTGTCACGACTGAGGCGATTGTTACTCGGTGCTTAATAATTGCTTCATGAACCGCTTCTGCAGAAAATTTTTCTAATAAATATAAGGGCATTCCATAAATGACACTACGCATACAGATTGAAAAACCACTGACATGAAAAATTGGTAACGTACATAACCATTTATCAGTTGTCTTTAATCCAAGATTTAATGCTGAACCAATGGCACTAAACCAATGATTGCCGTACGTATGAACAACGCCTTTAGGTTTTCCAGTCGTTCCCGATGTATACATTATTGTAAATCGATCATCTAAATGAATATCTGTTTTTAATGTGACATCTTTTTTAGGTAATTGTTCGACGTACGTATAGGCATATGATTTTGTTGGCAAATCCATTTCATTAAATGACGCTTGTAGTTGGTCACTGACTAAGACAACATTAACATTCGCATCCTTAAGTTGGTAAGCTAATTCATTGGCAGTTAATCGTGTATTTAACATGACAATAACCGCCCCTAAATAGCTGAGCGCATGAACAGCAACGATCATTTGTCGCTCATTGTCAGAAAACAAACCAACATGTGTTCCTTGTGTAATTCCAAGTTGGGCAAGTTTTTTAGCATACGTTTCACATGCTTGTTTCAGTTGTAAAAATGTCATTCGTTTACAATTTTTCGTTTCAATCGCTACTTGGCTTGGTGCTAATGTCGCTTGTTTTGTTAACCAGTGTGGAATGACTGTCACTTTACTTAGCTCCTATCATAAAAAATGTATCAAAAGAGAAAAATCTTTGCTCGTAAGCAAAGATTTTTAACCAATGTTCCGTTATGGAAAACGAGGAAATTGATCAAAGTCAGGTTTACGTTTTTCTTTAAATGAATCTCTGCCTTCCTTTGCTTCATCCGTCGTGTAATAAAGTAATGTCGCATCGCCACCCATTTGCTGTAAACCAGCTAAACCATCTGTCGCCGCATTAAAGGATGCCTTTAAGAACCGAATCGCTGTTGGAGATTTTTCTAAAATTTCTTCACACCATTGAACCGTTTCCGCTTCAAGCTGGTCTAATGGGACAACTTTATTCACTAACCCCATGTCATAAGCTTCTTCTGCATTATACTGACGACATAAATACCAAATTTCCCGAGCCCGTTTTTGACCGACCATTTCTGCCAGCAGGCCTGCACCATAACCAGCATCAAAACTACCCACTTTTGGTCCTGTTTGGCCAAAAATTGCATTGTCGGCAGCAATTGTTAAGTCACTTACAATATGTAACACATGACCGCCACCGATGGCATAACCGGCAACCATTGCAATGACCGGTTTTGGAATGGTCCGAATCAGTCGTTGTAAATCTAAAACGTTTAATCGTGGAATATGATCATCACCGACATATCCACCATGACCACGGACTGATTGGTCACCTCCAGAACAAAATGCTTTTTCCCCTGCGCCTGTTAAAACAATCACACCGATCGATGAATCATCCCGTGCATCGGCAAATGCATCGATCATTTCATTTACAGTTAACGGTGTGAAAGCATTGCGCTTTTCTGGACGGTTGATCGTCACTTTAGCGATACCATTATATTTCTCATAAATAATTTCTTCATAATCCCTTGCTTTTTCCCACTTTACAGTCATATATACCCTCCTAAATATGTATGTTTAATGAATTGATTGAACAAAATACGTCACTTCATCATAAAATAAATCAGGTTGTTCGATATGGACAGCGTGCCCGGCTCGTTCAATGACTTTTAACTTGACATTTGGGAGTCTTTTTTGCATTTGTTCATTCAATTTAACAAATTTTTTATCATGTTCACCAACTATTAATAATACATGAGCATTTAGTGATTGTAAATCATTCCATAATGATGGTTGTTGACCTGTACCCATGTAACGTAGTGAGGCAATCAGACCCGTTTGTGACTGTTTGAGTCTTTCTTGGCGGATCTTTTCTTGAATGTCTTTTGCTAACCGTTTTTGTGTCACAAATAAAGGAATGTTTTCCCAAAAGTTAACAAATGATTTTAAACCATCATTTTTTAATCTTTTAATCAGCTGTTCATCATTTTTCCGCCGTTCCCTCCGTTCTTTTTGGGAAGTTAATCCTGGTGAAGCACTTTCTAATGTTAATGATAAAATTGTTTCTGGATATGTTAAAGCATAGGCTAAAGCTGTACGCCCACCCATTGAGTAACCAACGATATGAGCTTTCTCAATCTTTAACTGTCGTAAAATTTCTCGAAGATCATCAACGACCATTTCCATTGTTCGAGGGTTATTTGTTGTTGTCTGTCCATGCCCTGGTAAATCAAGTGCAATGACTTGAAAAGATGTTTGCCACCGTTTTATAAAGTCATCCCATGTATGTTTGGAACCTGTAAAACCATGAAGTAAAATGAGTGGTTTACCTTTCCCGTTCATTGTAAAAGCATAAGATGCCCCATTAACTTGAATATACAAATGCCTCACTCCATTTGTCGCAATTGTTGAGTAATCTCATCCCACTTACTACGGTGCCACAAAACATTTTCTTCCCGGTCTGTAACGACTTCAACAACTGATAATCCTTTACGTGCATAACTTTGTGACAGTTTTTTCTGTAAATCTGGCAAATCATTCGCTCGA
>DATGTA010000034.1:0-5342 GCA_035302085.1 Bacillota bacterium | reverse complement strand
TTTAGCTTCGTATAAGGCTTGATCGGCAAGTTGAATGAGACTTTCTTTTGTTGTTGCCTGCGATGGTGTCATCGTAGCCACACCAAGGCTAATCGTAATATATTTTTCTGCGTCTTCCTTTGACCAGCGAATTTGTAAATTTCTCACTTGCTGACGTACTTCTTCAGCGACTTCAGTTGCTTCCTTGCTTGCTGTTTGCGGCATGACGATGACAAATTCTTCGCCACCATAGCGGGCGACGAGGTATTTTGGGTTTTCGATTAATGATTTCATCGCGTGTGCCAGCTGAATCAGACAACTATCACCCATGAGGTGTCCGAATTGATCGTTATAACTTTTAAAGTAATCAACATCAGCAAAAATTAAGGATACAGGTGTTTGGCTATTTAATGCTTGTTGCCATTCGCGCTCAAGACGTTCTTCAAAACGTCGGCGGTTGGCAATACCTGTTAAGCCGTCTGTTTTTGAAAGGCGTTTTAATACTTGCTTATTTTTTTGAATTGATGTCGTCATTTCATTAAAGCTATACATAAACTGCTTTAATTCGATTGGGCTCGTTGTAAATGCTTTTTCATCGATTTTTGTTTGGTAGTTTCCTGCTTTGACATGGTCAATCGCTTGGACTAACGAAACAAAGGGCTTTATGAGCTGTTGAGAAACGGGAACAACAACGACAAAACCGACTAACATAATAACAAGTCCAGTAATGATCATAAACATGACCATTTGTGAATGGGGCGCTAAAATTTCTTGTTTGTCAATTTTATTAATTAAATAATAGCGGCCATCAAATAATTCTGTAAATGTTGCTAAAACCTCTTGGCCATCGGTGTCTTGATAAGATAAAAGATCACTTTCATTCGTCTTTACTAATTCAATAAGTTCACGATCACTCATAGTCGTTGGCGCTTCAGATGTTGGTGCGTCTTCACCCATCACTCGGGATAATATATCGCCTTCATTATTGGCAAAAATAACTTCAGCTGTTTTTCCTTGGACCGTTTGGGAAAGCATTGCTTGAATCTTCTCGAGACGAACAGCGCCAAAAACAACCCCGGCAAAATTTCCTGCTTCATTATGGACGGGACTTGAAAAAATGATTGCTTGTTCACCCGTTGCTCTTGAAGTAATGACATCGTGCATATATGGTTCGCCTGCTTCAGCCGCTTTAAAATAATTACGATCTTTTAAACTTATGTCACTATCATCTACCATAATTTGTTCTGTTGCTGTATCAATGACAACATAGCCTTCTTTATCAATGAAGACAATGGAATCAAGTTGTTGATGATGGTCGTGATAATATTTGAACCGAGTCGCCATGACATCGATATTCGTCTCTTTTGTCACTGAAAAACTTGCATATAACCGGACTTCTTCTGCACGATCTTCTGCCCAGTTTTCTACAAGATTTTGTTGATTTTGTAATCCAAACGTAAGATTCGCTTCGGCATCGTGTATTCGATGTTGTTTATCGATGACAACGAATAATACAATATATAAACAACTCGTCAAGATAATGAGCAGGAAAACCCAAAAGAAAAATCTGCTCATAATACTATTTAACCGAAGTAATTGATGAATTTTATAAAACATATGTTCACATCCTGTTGCCGCAAATTGAACCGTCATTTAACGAGCGAACGACATGCTTGAAAATGATTGCTAATGGATCATCATTTGTTTTCTAGCAAGCGAAACGATTTTACGCAAACAAATAAATAGACATGATATCCTCTTTATTTGAACTTTCTATGTTCATTTGATTAAACGGTGAGGGTTTGTTTATTTATTCAAAACTTATCACACGATTAATATGATCAAGCGTCGATTTGTTTAGGGATTTGAATGTTGATTGTCGTTCCCTCATTAATTGTTGAAGTCACGGAAAAATGACCATTTAAAAGTTCTGTGCGTTCTTTCATGCTATATAAACCTAGTTCTTGACGTGATTGTTTATTTAAATATTGGTCAACTTCAAAGCCCTGGCCATTGTCTTCAATAGCTAAGAATATATCAGCTTCAGTCGTCTTCAGCGATACATAGACGGTTGTTGCTTTTGCATGTTTAGCGACATTTATTAACGCTTCTTGGCAAATGCGATATAGTTGTGTTTCGATTTTCTGATTTAAGCGAGTATCTTCATCGGTATAGGCAAAGTGAACTTTAATCGCGTAAATTTTTTGAAAATAATTAATGTATGATTTCAATGCCGGTATAAAGCCTAACCCATCTAAAATTTCAGGTCTTAATGTATGAGAAATTCGTCTAATTTCCTCCATAAGAACTTCAACAATGCTAATTATTTCTGCTAAATTTTCACGTTCTTCAGCTTTTGCTTGTGTTTCAGCAACTTTTAATTTGACTAAAATGCTATATAATGATTGGCCAATACTATCATGCAAATCACGGGAAATTCTCCTTCGTTCATCTTCATGGACTTGCATTACTTTGCGTGATAATTTTTGTTCAACATTAATTAATTTTTGGCGGGTTTCTTCATATTTGTCTTTGACTACTTCTTTTTCTTTTCGGGCATTTTTAATCGATTGCCTAATCGATAAGTAAAAGCCAAAAAAGCAGTATACCGTTAGGACGAAAGCAATTAATTGGAATGAAAATATAAATATTCGATAAATTTTCAATCGCTTTAACTGTTTACCAATCGTCGCCTCTAAATGGGAGATGCGGTTTTCATAAAATTCAAAACTCGAATCGATCGCATCTTTAGTCTTGTCCATCAATTGCTCCATTTGCACTGATTCAGCTGAAAATTCATACTCAACAAAATGAATGAGCCGTGTAATTTCTTCAACTAATGGTGGGTCTTGATGGCTTATTCTTTTTTGATAATTTGTATCCGTCGCTAACATTACTTTTCTACCGAGTGTGAGTTCATTTAATAAATTTTGTATTGAGGATGTTGAATAAATAATTTGTAATTTGTCGTCGTTTTCCATCTCAAGGATTGAATGTTTACAAATCATTTGAATGTGACTTAATTGGCTAATTAAGCGAGGCATAATTTTAGTCACAGTATTCGTTAAACTATAAATATATTTATCTTTCGCTAAAATAAGGTTATATTCACTAGCAACCATTTCTAATTGGTCGATTAACAACGATTGAAAGTCATTATATGATTCAGTTAATTCCGCTAAATTTTCAGACTGAATAACACTTTCCCACCGTTTTTCTATTTGTTTAACGAAAGGTGACGGTTGTTTTGTGTTTCGTAACTGTTGATCATAGTCATTAATGGCTGTTAAATGTTGCTCAATATCTTGAGACAATTTTTCCAATTTGTCCGGTTGTTTATTTAAATCTCGATGGTGGAGCATTGCTTGATAACGATATTCTTGGGTCTCTTTTAACAAATTTTTGATCAAATAGTTGTAATGTGCGCCATGATAACGTTGCTCAGTTACTTTAATGTCACTGTTTAAAATAATGATAAAAAACAATGTTAAAGCAATGATCGGTATGCCTAAAATGATTCCTATAAAACTAAATTTTTGAGCATCATTTAAATTTTTAAGTATTTTTATAATTGGGGCAAAAATTTTCAATAAATGATCCTCCCCCTTAAGACGCACATATTTAATTATGCCTATATATGAACGGTTTCTCAACTTATTGATACGGCTATAATAAGTAAAATAACATTCGTGGCTACCAAGGATTTGAACAGGCTTTTAAATGTTTTGTTGACTTCATAAAATACTTACAACTTCCTTAAATGTTCAAAAATTAACCTTCGACGTTAAATTCCGCCGAAGGTTACGAACGCTTCTTCTAGACCCCGCTAACGAAGTAAATGTCTGACGTTCAGTTATAGTTTGAATTGGGCGACAAGTTTATTCAATTGTTCGGCCAAGTTTGCTAATTCTTCAGAGCTCCCAGCGACTTCTTGCATCGCAGCGTTTGTTTCTTCGGTTGTCGCTGTTGATTGTTGGACACCGGCAGCTGATTGTTCTGAAATCGCTGCAATGTTTTCGATCGATTGACTCATATCTATACTGTTTGACACAATTTCGGATAATCTTGTCGTTACTTGATTGATCGTTTCGCCCATATTAGCAACCGCTTCACTAATTTCATTAAATGTTTCATCAGTCGTTCGGATGTGTGCAGTGCCTTGTTCGACTTCTTGATAACCATCACGCAATGAGTCAGCAACGATACTAGCTTCTGTTTGGATCTGATGGGCAATTTCTGTAATATTTGTCACCGAACTTGCCGATTGTTCAGCAAGTTTTCTAACTTCATCGGCAACAACAGCAAATCCTTCGCCATGTTCTCCCGCTCTAGCTGCTTCAATAGCAGCGTTTAAAGCGAGTAAATTTGTCTGTTCGGCAATATCTTGGATGACAACGACAAGTTCAGAAATTTGTTGTGAATGACGATCAAGTCCCTCGACTTTTTCAACTGCATCATGA
Organism: Bacillota bacterium; assembly: GCA_035302085.1. GTDB lineage: Bacteria > Bacillota > Bacilli > Bacillales > Amphibacillaceae > CALAMD01. The sequence goes on along the minus strand of DATGTA010000034.1, from coordinate 903 downwards.
ACGATTTGATCGATCGCTTCCATTTGGGTTGTTGATGTCTCCATAAGTTCTTTTCCATGATCGGTCAATTCAATAACCGTAGCAGAGCTTTGTTGGGCACCTGTACCATCGTCATTAGCTGCTTCAATGTTTTCAACAAAAGAACCCATCATCGTTGCTAATTGACTTGAATCATTTGCTTGTGTTTCTGATCCCCCGGCAAGTTCTTCCATCGTAGCAGCCATTTGTTCCGAACCTTCACTCACTTCGAAAGCAGCGTGATTGAGTTCTTCACTACGACTCGTCATTGTTTCCGAAGCCGTGAGAACATTTTGCACTAAATCTCTTAATCCCGCTTGCATATTGTTTAAAGAGCGTGCCAGTTGTCCAACCTCATCTTTCGTTCGAATCGCTAATGGTTCTTGACTTAAGTTTCCTTGTTCAATACTGTTCATCTGTCGAGTAACTGCTTTAATAGGGTTAGCAATACTATTTGAAAACAACCAAATGACAATTATGCCAACAACGAGCGTTATCCCAACCGTTATGTATATAAGGTTTAAGATGCTATTTGCTGCTTGGTTAAAATCCATCATATATGTGCTTGCATTAACCGCCCAATCCCAATGGGGGTCTGTACGGGTGTATGTTACTTTTTCTTCGATGCGGCTTTCATCATTTGGTAATGGCCATTGATAATATGTAATCCCCCCACCACTGTTGCCCATTTCAATCATTTCTTGGGCAAACTTAACACCGTCATCTCCTTCTTCTTCCCAAACATTTTGTCCTTCAATGTGCGGATGGGCCACTTGATTACCTTCTTGATCTAAAATAAAAATATAACCATTTTCACCTAAGTCAATATTTTCATTGATTGGTCGCTGGCCATCTTCGTCTTTCTTACCCAACACAGCTTCTTTA
>DATGTA010000033.1:0-14834 GCA_035302085.1 Bacillota bacterium | reverse complement strand
CGAATTGTTGATGTGCATATTAGTCGGTTACGTGAAAAAATTGAAAAAGATACTAGGAACCCACAATATATTAAAACGGTACGGGGTCTTGGTTATAAAATGGAGAATCAAGATGAAAAAAGCAATGTTTAATCGATCATTAATTGCATACATTTTAGGTTCATTACTCATAACCGTCATTATTGGACTCGTGTTAAGCCAATTTATTGAAAATTATTGGATTTTATTAGCGATGCTCGTCTTACAATATATTTTCTTTTTGCTTATGCTTTTATATATTTTTAATAAATATATTAAACCGATTGATGAAGCAATTCATTCGGTAAATCAATTACTTAAGGGGAATTATCGCTCACGCATTCATATAGCATCCCCTGGGCAAATTGGTGAATTAGGACAGCAAATTAATGCATTAGCTCGCAACCTAAGTGAATTATCGATCCAAGAGCAAATGCACTCTGAACAATTATCGACGGTTATTGAAAATATTGATACTGGTCTTGTGCTAGTCGATGAAAAGGGTTATATACATCTAGTGAATCGAAAGTTTTTAACGTTATTTAGCAAACGGACAAAGGATTATGTCGGTTACATTATTTATGACGTTTTACAACATCAAGCCATTCAAGAAACGATACAAGACACTTTTTTATATGAAAAAAATATTAAACATCCACTTATAAAAAATATCGATAATGAGCAACGTCATTTAGAAATTATCGGTGCACCAATTTTTGATGAACGTAACTTACTTAAAGGTGCTGTCATTATGTTTTATGATATAACGGAATTCAAAAAGCTCGAAATGATGCGAAAAGATTTTGTTGCCAATGTCTCACATGAATTAAAAACCCCCATTACAGCAATTAAAGGGTTTGCGGAAACATTGTTAGACAATCATCATCAACAGCAACCAACAGACCATTTTCTTGAAATTATTTATGAAGAAAGTCGACGAATCCAAACACTTGTTGAAGATTTGCTCATGTTATCAACTCTCGAGCAAGATGATTTTGAGTTACAATTGTCAACCTTTCGTTTAGCAAATGTTCTGCAAGACATATTACCTTATATTGAAAAACATGCGGCTCAACATGACGTATCGCTAAAGGCACATATTCCTCATCATTTGCTCATAACTGCTGATCGGGAAAAAATTAAACAAGTATTTATTAATTTGTTAACAAATGCGATTAACTATACACCTGCACAAGGCGAGGTCAGCTTAACGGTAGAAGATGAAGCCGATGAAATTATCGTTCATATTGCAGATTCCGGCATTGGTATCGGTCAAGAACATTTACCGCGTATTTTTGAACGGTTTTATCGTGTTGATAAAGCGAGAAGTCGTCATACAGGGGGAACAGGCTTAGGGTTAGCGATTGTCAAACATATTGTTGAAACCCATCGAGGTTCGATTGAAGTTAAAAGTGAAGAAAACGAAGGAACAACTTTTTCCATCCATTTGTCAAAACATAGCCAAGTCCATGAGTGAACCCATTCGTTTTTATTTGATTCATTGTCATGCTAAACTATAAAGTACTTGAACTCGTTTCTGAGGAGGATAATATGTCAAAAAAGTTAGTATTAATTGATGGTAATAGTATTATTTTTCGAGCGTTTTTTGCTTTACCGTTATTAAACAATGATAAAGGTGTTTATACGAATGCTGTTTATGGATTTACGACGATGTTACTGAGAATTTTAGAAGAAGAAAAGCCTACACATATGCTCGTCGCCTTCGATGCAGGAAAAACGACATTTCGTCATAAAACATATGAGGAATATAAAGGTGGACGAGAAAAAACACCTCCTGAATTAAAAGAACAAATACCTTTAGTCAAAGAGTTATTAGATGCGTTTCATATTCCACATTATGAACTTGATCTCTATGAAGCCGATGATATTATTGGAACGTTAGCGACAGATGCCGAAAAAGATGATTATAAAGTTAAAGTAATTTCTGGTGACCAAGATTTACTTCAACTCGTTTCGCAAGCCGTTACAGTTGATGTGACCCGTCGTGGGATAACTAATGTTGAATCATATGATCCACAATTTATGAAAGAGAAAATGGAATTAAATCCTGAACAAATCATCGATCTCAAAGCGTTAATGGGTGATAGTTCAGATAACATTCCGGGTGTGCCCGGTGTGGGCATTAAAACAGCCACACGCTTACTTAAAGAATATGGCACGTTAGATCAAGTGTATGAAAACTTAGATAAAATTAGTGGCAAAAAGTTAAAAGAAAATTTAACAACATATAAAGACGAGGCATATATGAGTCAACAACTCGTGGAAATTAATCGCCAATCACCTGTTGAGATCTCAGTTGATCAACTGTCATATGCGGGTTATAAAGATGAGGACGTTTATGAACTTTTTAAAGAATTAGAATTCCAAACGTTAATCGATCGTTTAGATATTGCTGGTAAAACTGATGATGCTGATTTACAAGATATTGAATATACGGTTGTTTCTGAAGTGACCGAAGCGATGTTTTCTGGTGAAGAAGCTTTGATCATTGAATCACTCGCAGAAAACTATCATCAAGGGAAAATTGAATTAATAACAGTTGCTAATGAAGCGAATTGTTATGTCATTCCCGTTGATATTGCTTTAAATTCCGATATTTTTAAACAATGGCTTGAAGATCCTTCACAACAAAAATATGTGTTTGATGCGAAACGAACATTTGTTTTTTTATTACGTGAAGGCATTCATTTGCGTGGCGTAACGTTTGATTTATTATTAGCTTCTTACGTTTTAAATCCATCAGATAGCCATCATGATATTCCGACAATTGCCCGTCGAGTAGCCAATTATCGAGTATTGCTTGATGAAGATGTCTATGGAAAAGGGGCTAAACGTCAATTACCTGATGAAAAAACGTTCATGGATCATGTCGCACGTAAAGTATATTTATTATTTGCATTAAAAGATCATGTTCATGAATTGCTAGAAGATAATGAACAAGCCGATTTGCTTGATCAATTAGAAATTCCACTCGCCTTAATTCTTGGCGAAATGGAGCATACAGGCATAAAAGTTGATGTTGCTCGCTTAAATGAAATGGGAGACCAATTACAGAAACGGTTAGCAGATATTGAAAAAGCAGTTTTTGAACTTGCTGGGGAAACATTTAATTTAAATTCACCGAAACAGTTAGGTGTTATTTTATTTGAAAAACTTCAATTACCGGTTGTACGCAAAACGAAAACAGGTTATTCGACAGCGGCTGATGTTCTGGAAAAACTTCAAGGCAAACACGAAATCATCGAACATATTTTACATTACCGTCAACTTGGTAAATTACAATCAACATATATCGAAGGACTCTTAAAAGTTGTTGATGGGCAGACGGATAAAATTCATACACGGTTTAATCAAGCATTAACTCAAACCGGTCGCTTAAGTTCGCTTGAGCCAAATTTACAAAATATCCCGATTCGTTTAGAAGAAGGGCGTAAAATTCGAGAAGCCTTTACAGCAAATAAGGAAGATTGGATCATTTTTGCTGCAGACTATTCACAAATTGAATTGCGTGTCTTAGCACATATTGCTAATGACGAAAAATTAATTGATGCCTTTAGAAATGACGCAGATATTCATACACAAACAGCTGCAGAAGTTTTTGATGTCGCTTATGATGCCGTTACTCCTGAGATGCGTGATCAAGCAAAGGCGGTTAATTTTGGAATTATTTATGGAATGAGTGATTATGGTTTATCACAAAACCTTGGAATTACACGAAAAGAAGCGAGACAATTTATTGATCGGTATTTTTCAATCTATCCGGGGGTCAAACAATATATGGACGACATTGTCCAGCAAGCGAAACATGAAGGTTATGTGACAACACTGATGAAACGTCGGCGGTACTTACCAGAAATTACGAGTCGAAATTTTAATCAAAGAAGTTTTGCCGAGCGAACAGCTATGAATACCCCGATTCAAGGAAGTGCTGCAGATATTATTAAAAAAGCGATGATAGATTTGCACACGACATTAAAAGAAGAAGCCTTACAAGCCCGAATGTTATTACAAGTGCATGATGAGCTTATTTTAGAATTACCAGAGAATGAATTAGCTACTATACAAACAATCGTACCACGTGTGATGGAATCAACGGTTTCGCTAAACGTACCACTGAAAGTTGATATGTCACATGGAAAAAGTTGGTACGAAACAGGTTAAGGGGAAGAGAGAAAATGCCAGAATTACCAGAAGTTGAAACGATTCGCCAAACATTAAAACAACTCGTAATTGGTGAAGAGATTGAATCAATTCAAGTGAATTGGGAAAATATTATTAAATATCCACTCGTAGAAGATTTCAAGTATCTATTAGTCAATCAGTCCATTCAAGATATTAATCGGCGGGGAAAATTTTTAAAGTTTTATTTTGATCAACATGTGCTCGTTTCCCATTTAAGAATGGAAGGGAATTATTTAGTGCACAAACAAGATGAACCGTATGATAAACATACACATATAATTTTTAACTTTTCATCGGGAAAATCGCTACGGTATCGAGATGTTCGTAAATTCGGTACGATGCATGTTTTTAAAAAAGGCGAACAAAATAATGTGAAGCCATTAAATCAACTTGGGCCTGAACCATTTGATGAGGCGTTTACAATCGATTATTTTGCGGAACGTTTGCAAAAAACGACACGAATGATCAAAGCGGTATTACTCGATCAATCAGTTGTCGCAGGACTAGGCAACATTTATGTTGATGAAACATTGTTTAAAGCTAATATTCACCCCATGCGTCGCGCACATACATTGTCGCATAAAGAAATTACCGCTTTACGAGCATTTGCGATTGAAACATTACAAGAAGCGATTGAACAAGGTGGAACGACGATTCGCTCTTATATCGATGGTCATGGTGACATGGGGATGTTTCAACAAAAATTATACGTCTATGGTCAAGCTGAAGAGCCTTGTCAAGTATGTAGTGAAAAAGTTGAAAAAATTAAAGTAAGTGGACGTGGAACACATATTTGTCCATCGTGTCAACCGTTATAAAGGAGTAGGCAAATGACTTTAGTAATTGGTTTAACGGGTGGAATTGCTAGTGGCAAAAGTACCGTTGCAACGATGTTTACAGAGCTGAACATACCTGTGATTGATGCGGATAAGATTGCCCGAGAAGTTGTTCTACCCGGTGAAGATACTTATGAAAAAATTGTTGCAACATTTGGGCGCGATATTTTACATGATGATGAGACATTAAACCGTCAAAAATTAGGGAAAATTATTTTTGCTGATAATAAAAAGCGTAAGCAGTTAAATGCATTGATCCATCCTGCGATTCGTAGACGAATGATCCATGAGCGGGATGCGTACATTCAAGCTGATGAAACATGTATTGTTTTAGATATTCCACTATTATTTGAAAGTAAACTGACCCATTATGTCGAGAAAATTATCGTTGTTTATGTTGATGAACAGACACAGCTCAGGCGGCTGATGAAGCGAGATCAATTAACTGAAACAGAAGCTAGACAACGAATCGATGCCCAAATGTCTTTAAGAGAAAAAGCTAAACAAGCTGATGTTGTCATTGACAATAACGGAACGATCGAACAAACAAAAAATAAACTGATTGATACACTAAAAAAATGGAACGTTTATTCATAAAATAAACGCAATTTTCCACAACATTTTTTACATACATTTATCATCAATTATGTTATACTAATGAAGGATATTTATTAACTGTATAACATATTTAGGAGGCGCTTTTTAAATGAGTAAAACTCGTATAGCAATTAATGGATTTGGCCGAATTGGACGGATGGTGTTTCGGCAAGCAATTAATGATGATCAATTAGAAGTTGTCGCCGTAAATGCGTCATATCCGCCAGAAACGCTTGCTCATTTAGTGAAATATGATACCGTTCACGGAACGTTTGCAGGAGAAATTACTGCACATGAAGACAGTTTAGAAGTTAATGGTAAGAAAGTTACTTTAACGAGTAATAGAAATCCAGAAGAACTCCCATGGGAAACACTTGGTATTGATATTGTTATTGAGGCAACAGGTGCTTTTAACTCTAAAGACGGAGCATCACTTCATTTAAAAGCCGGCGCGAAAAAGGTCGTTTTAACAGCACCAGGTTCAGGCGTCGATAAAACAATCGTTATGGGTGTGAATGATGACGTTTATGATGCAGCTTCAGATACGATTATTTCTAATGCCTCATGTACGACAAATTGTCTAGCACCTGTCGCTAAAGTGTTAGATGATAACTTTACAATTGTCAATGGTTTAATGACGACAGTCCATGCATACACGACTGATCAAGTGCTTTTAGATAATCCACATAAAGATTTACGCCGTGCCCGTGCATCTGCACAATCTATTGTTCCAACATCAACTGGTGCTGCTAAAGCGTTAGGCTTAGTTTTACCACATTTAAAGGGTAAACTACACGGAATGGCTTTACGTGTACCAACACCAAACGTATCACTCGTCGACTTAGTCGTTGATGTTGAAAAAGATGTTACAGCAGAAGATGTTAATGCAGCGTTTAAAGCAGCTGCAGCGGGTGATTTACAAGGAATTGTTGAATATAGTGATGAACCACTCGTATCCATTGACTATACGACAACAGAAGCTTCGGCCATTATCGATGGATTATCAACAATTGTTCTTGATGATCGTAAAGTAAAGGTCCTCGCTTGGTACGATAATGAGTGGGGCTACTCAACAAGAGTTGTCGATTTAACAAAATATGTTGCTAAATCTTTATAAAAAATGACAAAACAATAAACATCAATCGATAAATTGCTTAAATGTTCTCGTAACTTCGGGAGGTTTAAGCAATTTTCTTTTATTAGATGATATGCTAAAATCATGATAAACTAATAGAAAGCTACGAATTCAAGTAAAAGAGGTTAAACAAGATGAATTGTACAAATTGTAATTACAAAAGTACAAAAGTATTAGATTCCCGTCCGATTGAAGAAGGGCAAGCGATTCGTCGGCGACGAGAATGTGACAAATGTGGGTTTCGCTTTACGACATTTGAGAGAATTGAACAATTACCATTAATTGTTATAAAAAAAGATGGTACACGTCAAGAATATAGTCGCGAAAAGCTTATTCGTGGACTCATTAAAGCATGTGAAAAGCGTCCGGTCGCTTTAGAAACGCTTGAAACACTCGCATTAAATGTCGAAAAAGAAATTCGCAATGTCGGGCATTCAGAGGTTGAAAGTGAAGAAATCGGTGAACTCGTTATGAAGCGTCTGTCTGAAATTGATGAAGTCGCCTATGTCAGGTTTGCTTCAGTTTATCGACAATTTAAAGATATAAATGTTTTTTTAAAAGAGCTTGAAGATCTCATAAAAACGACTGATCGTCATGACAGTGGCAATCATAGTGATTAGTGGCTATTAAACGAAAGGGGGGGAAGCATCATGAGTTTTATTGGCAAACTTTTACCGATACACGGCTATCGTGTCCTGGTTAGCGATCATTTAACGAAAAACTACCAACTATCATTATCCCACCTTTATCAACCACTGATCGGTATGCAGGCGATTATGCTTTATCAAACACTTTTAAATGAACATGCTTTATCTACCGAACAAATGATACGCACTCACCATTCATTAATGAATTATTTAGATTGTCCGCTAGATGTTATTTATGAAAACCGCTTAAAATTAGAAGCAATCGGCTTAGTCAAAACATATGAAGCAACAGATGAAGAAAAAACTGTTTTTACGTATGCTTTGCAACGTCCTTTTGCACCTGATGAATTTTTCCATGATCCTATGTTATCGGAATTGCTATACCATCATTTGGGTGACAAGATGTTTGGCCAACTTAAAGAACAGTTCGTAAAAAAATCAATTGTCCATCCTGATGAAAAGGAAGTTACCGCCAATTTCTCTGATGTATTTACGACGATAAAACCGAATTTACATGAAAGTAAATCAATGCCTAACAATCACTTAAAGCAAATGAAACGCCCTGATGTAACAAATGAGTTTACAAATATAGCAACAACCTTAAAGCAACGCCATATCCCACCACAACAAGTACTAACACCGGCTAATCGACGACTTATTTCTGATATGATGCGACTTTATCACTTAACAGAACATGATGTTGAAAAATGTGTTTTATGGGCGCTAAGAGAAGACCATAGATTAGATCACGAAGAGTTTAAAGCAGCTTGTCATGATTTGTTTAAAACTGAAAGAAATGCTTTCATTAGATTGCAAAATAAACATAATAAACATAACGAAAAGTCTCTAGAGTCAACATCCACACAAAAAACAGAGGAAAAGTCAAAAAAGGACCAATTAAGTGAGCGACTAGAGACAATTTCGTTACGGCAATTGTTAGAAGGATTTACCGATGGACAAGCATCTGAGAAAGATTTAAAAATGATTGGAGAAATTATGCGGGCGAATCGACTAAAGCCACCTGTCATGAATGTACTTGTTCATTATGTGCTCATGCAATCCAATCGAAAATTAACAAGAGAATATTTAGAAGCGATTGCGAGTCATTGGGCACGGTTGCAGTTAAAAACAGCTCGGGAAGCGATGGATTTTGTTCAAAAAGAAATTGAAAAGGCCCAACAAAGGAAAAATCGTCGACGAACGAAACGAATGAAACAACAAGAAATTATTCCAGAATGGTTTAAACAACAAAAAGAAGCACGCAAACAATCAGCTCAACAAACATCTGAACAAAAACAAGCGAGCTCATACGATGAAGCGGAAATTTTAGCACTTTTTCATAAACATTCAAGTGAAAATAAAAACAAACAAGGATGAGCGATCTGATGAAACCGATAAACGCCTCATTAAAAAAGTGGCTACAAGCGAATGAAAATTTTCAATCAGACTATGCGAAATTAAAAGCCGATATTTTAAATGATCCATATATTCGCAACTTTTTAGTGAAACATAACTTTTTATCTGATGAAATGATTGAAAAAAATTTAAATACGTTACACGAATATCATTCACAATCGAAAAACTGTGCGGACTGTTCGTCATTAGCGGCTTGTAAAAATATTTTAAAGGGCTATTACCCAGTTTTAGAAGCGACCGACCAAACAATTCATCTTGCTTATGTCAAATGCAATCAATTAACGATGGCTGAACAAACTCGCCAACAACGTGAATTGATTAAAAGTTTGTACGTTCCTGAAGATATTTTACAAGCAACATATGATGATATCGATCCGGATGTTAAACATCGTGGACAAGCGATTAGTGAAATTGCTCGATTTATTGATGAATTAGAAGTAGGTCTTCCGGTAAAAGGAATTTATTTTTCAGGACCGTTTGGTGTTGGGAAAACCTTTATGTTAGGTGCGTTAGCGAATAAATTAAAAGAGTATAACCGCTCGACAATGCTCGTTTATATGCCAGAATTTGTCCAAGAGATTCGTAGTTCCATCCAAGACCAATCCATTAATAAAAAAATTGCTCTGTTTAAGAAAGTTGATGTTTTAATGTTAGATGATATCGGTGCTGAGCCACTATCCCCGTGGTTTCGTGATGAAGTTCTCGGGTCTATTTTACAGTATCGAATGATGCATAAATTACCCGTCTTTTTCACATCAAATTATACGATGGATCAATTAGAACAACAATTAGCGATTTCCAATCGTGGACAAGTTGAAACTTTAAAAGCAGGTCGTATTATGGAGCGGATTCGTCAAGTGAGTACTGAGGTCCAGATGACGGGAAAAAATCGCCGTTATGAATAAATTGACTAACAATGCATATATCGTTGTTAGTCTTTTTTTATGATCAAAATAATTACTAAAGAATAGACGGGAGTTATTTTGTTTATACATTTTTTAACCACTTATCCCATATAATGTAACAGTTTGCTAGAGGATAAGGGTGATTGTTATTGAAAACGTTATATTTACCGTTTGTTAAAGAGGCGAACTCATTTTGTGAACGACTGCAACTTTTACAAAAAGATATTAGTTGCACAGTTGAAACGGATGAAACTTGGGGTAAAAAAATAAACTTTCAAAAAAACTATCTGTCAAAACAGTTGTTACATGATATGAGTGAAACGCTCGTCTCTATTTTTACTTCATTTCGCTTGTTACAATTCATTGAGTCAATCGTTCGTGAATCATATTATTTTACTGAAGATGAAGAAATTCGGCGCATCCTTGAACTATCCCAAGAAATAATTTTACAACATGATGATCATGGTTTACCTGTTTACAAACAACGGAAGTTACATAATCTTTTACAAAAAATTTTCATCGAGCAATTACAACAAACAGACTCATTTCATTATGATTCAATCGTCAAATTTTGCTTAACACCATTTAAACAGCAATTAGTCGATGAAGTTGGTTTAGTCATCGATGATTTTAAGCGTGAAGAAGAGCATCAAGCGATCGTTCAAATGATTCGAGAATATATCGAGGATAAATATGTTGTATATGAAACGATTCATTTGTTACATGGAAGAAACTTTCGCTTTTATACGCCAACAGGTGAGCGGTTAACAAAACAACAATTACGACCGCTCATGTCACAAACACCTCTTTATTTGTTTGGCCTTAACCTCCAAGAATGGAATTTAGCTCCGTTAATTGCCATTTCTCCAAGACGAATTTTTGTTTATGGTGAACTTTCCGAAGCAAAAATGTTAATGCTTATGAATGTTTTTCAAGAACGAGTCATTATGAAACCATTACAAGATTTTCCGTTTGAGCAATAATTAGTGGATGAATTTTTGTAGACATGGCTTACAACATTAAGTGGAAAATAACGATGATGAAAATGTTTCATAATTCTCAGGATTCGTTTAACAAAAAGTAGTTTAAACTTGAAATATAAACGTCGGCTCGATATAATAACTGACAAATCGAACATTTAAAAGTACTGATGAGAACACGATTATTTAGTGCCATTTGTCAGAAAAGGAAGTCTTTGGCTGTGAGCTTCCACAAATGTCTAAATAATTACCATCTCTGAACTGTACGGTTGAACAATGAGTAAGCCGTACCGTCAAAAAAGACGTTATCAATGGTATGAAGCTATTCTAGTGTCGTTCAAAGAATAGAAATTAGGGTGGAACCACGACAATCACGCTCGTCCCTTTGCTTAAATGTGCAAAGTGACGAGTTTTTTAATTTTTAAAGGAGAGTGAATGAGATGGAACACATTGAAATTATTTTTCCAGATGGGGCAAAAAAGGAGTATACGAAAGGGACGACAGGTGAAGAAATTGCCCAATCGATTTCACCAGGTTTAAGACGAAATTCGCTAGCGATTAAATTAGCCGGTGAATTTGTTGATCTTACAGAGCCGTTAACTGAAGGCGGTGAGTTAGAAATTATTACTTACCGTGAAGCAGACGGAATTGATATTATGCGTCACTCAACAGCCCATGTGCTTGCTCAAGCGGTTAGTCGTCTGTTCGATGATGTAAAATTTGGTGTTGGACCGGTTATTGAAGAAGGCTTTTACTATGACATTGATATGGAACATTCTTTAACACCAGAAGATTTGCCAAAAATTGAGCGAGAAATGCAACGGATTATTGATTCGAATTATGCGATCGAGCGTGTTGAAGTGTCCCGTGAAGAAGCGAAAAAAATGTTTCGTGATATTGGTGACGATTTAAAACTTGAATTAATCGATGATATTCCAGAAGATGAATCGATTACGATTTATAAGCAAGGTGAATTTTTTGACCTTTGCCGTGGGGTGCATGTGCCGTCAACAAGCAAAATTAAAACCTTCAAATTACTGAGCATTTCTGGTGCGTATTGGCGGGGAGATAGTCAGAACAAACAGCTGCAACGCATTTATGGGACAGCCTTTGAAAAACAAGGTGAATTAGATGATTATTTAAAGCTTCTTGAAGAACGTAAAGAACGTGATCATCGTAAACTCGGTCATGAACTTGGCATTTTTACGATTAATCAAAAAGTTGGCCAAGGCTTACCCGTATGGTTACCTAAAGGTGCGACCATTCGTCGGATCATTGAACGTTACATTGTCGATCTCGAAGAAAAGCTCGGTTATGATCATGTGTACACACCAGTGTTAGGAAGTTCAGAGCTTTATAAAACAAGCGGACATTTAGATCATTACAATGACGATATGTTTCCAATGATGGAAATGGACAATGAAGATTTAGTGCTCAGACCGATGAATTGTCCGCATCATATGATGATTTATAAAAACGATTTACACAGCTATCGACATTTACCGATTCGAATTGCTGAACTTGGCATGATGCACCGTTATGAAATGTCTGGTGCCCTAGCAGGTCTTCAACGTGTTCGAGCGATGACTTTAAATGATGCTCATATTTTTGCCCGTCCCGATCAACTAAAAGATGAATTTAAACGAGTTGTTGAACTTATCCAACAAGTTTATGAAGATTTTGGCATTGAAGATTATTATTTCCGTTTATCTTATCGTGATCCGGAAGATAAAGAAAAGTATATTGATAATGATGAGATGTGGGAACATGCTCAAGCAATGCTTCGGGAAACGATGGATGAGATGGATTTAGACTATGTTGAAGCGGTTGGTGAAGCGGCGTTTTATGGTCCCAAATTAGATGTTCAAGTCCAAACAGCGCTTGGTCATGATGAAACATTATCAACTGTACAGATTGACTATCAATTACCCGATCGATTCGACTTAACATACATCGGTGAGGATGGCGAACATCACCGTCCAGTCGTTATTCACCGCGGTGTCGTTTCAACGATGGAGCGTTTTGTTGCCTTTTTAATTGAAGAATATAAAGGTGCATTCCCGACATGGCTCGCACCCGTACAAGTTCAAGCAATTCCAGTTTCTTTAAAGGCGCACAATGAGTATGCCAATCAAGTCGTCGACAAACTACGTCAAGCAGGGATTCGAGCAGAAGTTGATATTCGTGATGAAAAGCTCGGCTATAAAATTAGAGATGCCCAGACGTTAAAAGTGCCATTTGCCATTGTCCTTGGTGACAAAGAAGTGGAAGCCAATAGTGTAAACGTACGTCGCTATGGTGAAAAAGATACAGAAACAATATCAGTTGCTGAATTTATCGAATTGGTTAAAGAAGAAATTAATCATAAAACATTACATCGCTAATTTAATGAGTTAGACAAAGAGCCTGACTTGTCGTTGCGGGAAAGCGACATTAAGTCATTTATTAGCTGGCATGAATACGAAGTTTGATCGGATCATGCCAGTTAATTTTTCTAGTTAAGTTATATTTTTTATAAATTTTAAATAACATAATTGATTTTATCCATCAAAATGACTAAGATAAAGTAGTCATATCGTTTTAGATATGCGGTTTACGTTGACAAAAAAATATATGTATGTTATTTTAAAATAGTTGATAAAATCAATTGATTCGTGACAAGTAGAAGCACCCGCTTCTCACCTGATCAACGCCTTCAACGGTTGTTGGCTGGTTACGTACTCTAATTATATTTTACATGTGGAGACGTGTGGGTGCATTGTGTAATTGTACCGACACGCTTTTTAATGCAAATTTATTGATTTTAATGATAAAAGCTTGTCATGACGGATCAACCATAAACATTGGTCGAGAGCTAATGTTTGGATAAAAAATATGGAGGTGGCTAACTATTAGCAAGGAGAACATTGTTAATGAGAACATTCGCGCTCGGGAAGTGAGACTTATCGATGCAGATGGTGAGCAATTGGGAGTTAAACCACGTCAAGAAGCATTAAAAATTGCGAAAAGTAAAGATCTTGATTTAGTACTCGTGGCACCTAATGCTAAACCACCAGTCTGTCGTATTATGGATTACGGTAAGTATCGCTATGAGCAACAAAAACGTGAACAAGCTGCACGTCGTAAACAACGAGTCATTAATGTTAAAGAGGTTCGCTTTAGTCCTGCAATCGGTGATCATGATTTTAATACAAAGCTTAGACAGTCACGGCGCTTTATCAAAAATGGGGACAAAGTTAAGGCAACCGTGCGTTTTCGCGGTCGAGCGATTACACATAAAGATTTAGGACGTGAAGTTTTAGAGCGACTCGCTGGTGAATTGGATGATATTGCAATCATAGAATCACGTGCAAAAATGGAAGGTCGCAGTATG
The DNA here is from genome assembly GCA_035302085.1 of Bacillota bacterium. Lineage (GTDB taxonomy): Bacteria > Bacillota > Bacilli > Bacillales > Amphibacillaceae > CALAMD01. The sequence goes on along the minus strand of DATGTA010000033.1, from coordinate 724 downwards.
TTCATGATGCTAGCTCCAGATCCTGAAAAGTAATGGTTAACGACTAAGGGAGGTTCATTCAATGTCAAAAATGAAGACACATAAAGGTTCGCAAAAGCGTTTCCGTCGTACTGGAAAAGGAAAGTTAAAACGTTCACACGCTTATACAAATCACTTATTTGCGAATAAATCACAAAAGCAAAAACGTAAATTACGTAAATCAGCATTAGTTTCTAAAAGCGATTATAAGCGCATTAAAACAATGCTTCCAAAATAAATTCGTTTTGAAGTAGGAGGGAATTATTATGGCACGAGTTAAAGGTGGTACAGTCACACGTCGTCGTCGTAAACGTGTATTAAAATTAGCTAAAGGTTATTACGGCGCAAAACATTCATTATTTAAAACAGCCAAACAACAAGTGATGAAATCTGGTCAATATGCATACCGTGATCGTCGTCAGCGCAAGCGTGATTTCCGTAAACTATGGATTACACGTATTAATGCTGCTGCACGTGCAAATGGTTTGTCATATAGCCGATTAATGCATGGTTTAAAGCAAGCAAATATAGATATTAATCGAAAAATGCTCGCAGATTTAGCGATTCATGATGAAGATGCTTTTAAAGAAATTGTTGAAAAAGCAAAAGCAGCTTTATAATCATTAACGATTAAACCAGGGTGAATGCTCATCCTGGTTTTAAATTTTTTGGGACCTTTTTTAATGAATAATTTGTGGAAAACTTA
>DATGTA010000032.1:0-10558 GCA_035302085.1 Bacillota bacterium | reverse complement strand
AACAACATCATATGTTTTTCGCGACACACAACATGCACAAGATTTATTCGGTTTAAAAGAACCAGGAAATATTTACACACGGATTATGAACCCGACAATCGATGCCTTTGAACAGCGTGTTGCCCTACTTGAAGATGGGGTCGCTGCTGTTGCAACATCATCTGGAATGGCAGCAATTACTTATGCGATTTTAAATATTGCCCAAGCGGGTGATGAAATCATTACAGATAGCAACTTGTATGGGGGAACATATAATTTATTCGTCCATACCTTGCCACGCTTTGGTATAAACGTAACATTTGTTGATGGAACAAAACCGGAAGAATTTGAAAAGGCCATTACCCCCAAAACAAAAGCAATATTTGGCGAAACGATTACAAATCCAAGCTTAAATGTTTTCGATATCGAAGCTGTTGCAGATATCGCTCATAAACATCATATCCCATTAATTATTGACAATACATTTGCCCCTTATTTCGCAAAACCTATTCATTGGGGCGCAGATATTGTCGTTCATTCCGCAACAAAATGGATCGGTGGCCATGGAACTTCGATTGGCGGAATCGTTGTTGATGGGGGACGATTTAATTGGGATCATGAAAATTTTCCAGGATTTACTGAACCTGATGAGAGCTATGGGGGACTTCGCTATAAAGACTTAGGAGCCCCAGCATATGCTTTAAAACTACGGGTGCAGCTCTTACGTGATACGGGTGCTTCTTTAAGTCCACAAAATGCCTTTTTATTTTTACAAGGGTTAGAGACATTAAACTTACGCATTGAACGTCATAATGAAAATGCCAAAAAAGTAGCGGACTATTTACTCAATCATCCTGGTGTTGAGTGGGTGAATTATCCTGGGCTAGAAGATCATCCATCACATGAACTAGCGAACAAATATTTAAAAGGCGGCTACGGCTCAATCATTACATTCGGTATTAAAGGTGGCCGTGAAGCTGGTCGAAAGCTAATTGACAATATTAAATTATGGTCACACGTTGCTAATGTCGGTGATGCAAAGTCGTTAATTATTCATCCAGCAACAACGACACATCAACAACTAAGTGCCGAGGGCTTGGAAAAGAGTGGTGTTAACGAAGAACTTGTTCGTTTAGCCGTTGGTCTTGAAGATGTTCAAGATACTTTAGCAGACCTTGACCAAGCAATAGCCCTAGCGACCGGTGAACAAGCTCACTTTCAAGTAAGTGAAGAGGCAATGATCGAATCATTGTTTAGCTCACCGTTCGATCGTACAGATGGTGACATCCGGCAAAAATCAATCGCCTTTATTCAAAATGACGATGAAACAGATGTTAAATCTGTGGCCCAGTATTTTGCAACATTAGGCTATCAAACGAATGTTGTTAACCACATAAGTGATCTTTCTGAGCCAGTCGATCTCGTTTGGGCAGTGAATAATAAATCCATTGAACAACTGACAAGCGATATTAGCTCTCTAGCTTGGGTCCACGAATCATTAACAGACAATACTAACACAAATCAAGTAACGGTCATTGCAAATAAAGATATCGTGGCGACAGCACAACAATATAGAGGATATTAAACGAACGACTATTAACGTCTTATCCGATGTGATAAGACGTTTTTTTATGGAGATAATGAAAATTAAACGTACTCTTTTGCAATGTCAGACATAAGATGATAATATTTACACAATTTCAAAGTGATTGAATACATGTAAATAGTTAATCGATCGTTTTAATATTTTCTAGGTGTGATAGACGAAATGAACAAACGGAATGTTGCTATCTTGTTCTTTATTTTTATTGCCATCATAAGTATTCTGTTTATTATTCAACAAACATTGTTTAAAACGAGCGAAGAAGAAAAACAACTTCTTGAAGATATTGAACGGACCATCGAACGACATCAAGAAAAACTAACCGATGACTCTGAAGATGATCATGAACGTGAGGAGGCTAATGAAGAAACACAATTAGTTGAGCCCATTCGAGAAATTTTCTCTGATGCCGTCAACAAAGCTGTCGAGTTATTTCAACATAAAGAAATTCGCATCACTGCTGTTGGGGACTCTTTAACACAAGGTGTCGGTGATGAGACAAGCGAAGGCGGATATGTTGGCATCATACAGGATATGTTTCAATCCGGTATTCAACAGCAAAATATCGTTATTGAAAACTTCGGCAAACGTGGCAATCGAACCGACCAACTACTTAATCGACTAAATGACGAAGCAGAAGAAGAACTCCATGAATCTCTTGAAACAGCAGATATCGTTTTAATTACGATTGGTGCCAATGATATTATGGAAGTGTTCAAACAAAATATTTTGGACATTACGTTAGAACCTTTTCTTGAGGAACAGGCGTCCTATGAGCAACGGCTACGCAATATACTAATGACGATCATCAATAATAATGAACAAGCAAAAATATACTTACTCGGCATTTATAATCCTTTTGCACAGTACTTCGAAGATATTGAGGAATTAGAGTTAATTGTGAATGATTGGAACACGATTAGCGAAGAAATGACACATTCATTCGAACAAACGACGTTCATTCCGATTAAAGATATTTTTGAATCGACGGACGAACATTTATTTGCGGATGATAATTTCCATCCGAACAATCGCGGATATGAACTGATAGCAGAGAGGGTTATTGATTATTTAACAGACAACGAGGGGTGAACAAACATGAAACAGGCATTTAAATTAAAGTGGAAATATTTATTTTTTGGATTAGTCATTATAAATGTTCTCGCCATAGTTGTCATCATTGGATTAATTTTTTGGCCCGTTAAAAGTGTGCCATATGATGTGGCCGAACCATTAAGTGAAGATGAAAGTTCTGAGTTCGTTGTTCGGACGACAAAGAAAAATTTAAATGAACTCGTCAATGCATATATTGATAAGTTTTCACGCCATATGAGCCATCAATATATCGTCACACTTGATAATGATGTTCATTTACTTGGTGAAATTCCTGTTTTTTCAACAACCGTTCCTTTATCAATCCATTTAGAACCGATCGTTCAAGATAATGGAGATATCGTTTTGAAGCAGAAGTCAATTGCTGTCGGTTTATTACAATTACCGAATAAAAAAATAATGGAATATGTTAAAAAGTATTTGACGATGCCAGAATGGGTGATTGTTCAACCAGATGAGGAATCCATTTATGTTGCTATATCTGACATGGATATTAAAAGTAACTTTCAAGTAGCGGTCGAAAGCTTTGATTTGGAAGCAAACAATTTAGCGTTTAAAATTAAAGTCCCTTATAAAACGCTCGGCATTGAAAATCCTATCGATCAAGCAAACCGATGAGTCATTATTAAACACAAAAAAGACTTCGCTCTAGTTAGAGTGAAGCCTTTTTTGTTATGACATTTAATCTAAAATTGTAATATTAACGGTGCGAACGCCCCACTCTTTTGCATCACTTTTTGTTGGTACATGGATATCGATTTTATTTCCTTTTATGGCACCGCCGATATCAGCAGCAATCGCATTTCCATATCCTTCAACATGTACTTCTGATCCGAGTGGAATAACATTAGGGTCAACGGCAATAACTTTCGCTTGACGATTTTCGTTTAAATTTACACCTGTATAAGTAACACCTGAACAACCGTCACATTGTGCAGTATAAGCTGTCGCTGTAACAGTCATCGTTTGGCCAGCTGCTTGCTTGTCCACTTTTTGCTCTGCTTCTTTTGCTTGTGGTTTAGTGGCTGTTTCTTTTGTCTGTTTTGATTTTGATTTGGCTTTGTCTGCTTCTTTTTTTCGTTTCTTTTCTTTCTTTATTAAGTCATCGTGTAGCGCATGAATCGTTAATTCTTCGCCTGTGATAATTAAATCAGATGAAAGATCATTCCATTCTTGCAATTGTTCTACAGATACATCATATGTTTTACCAATTTCTGATAATGTATCACCACGTTTAACATCGTACGTTTCATAAATATATATTTCTTGATCTGGTTCGATAACGACCGTTTCAAGATCATTAATGTCCATTAGCTCACTAACACTTATGTCGTATTCATCTGATATATTCCAAAGGTTATCTCCTTGTTTAACCGTATATTTTTCGGCAGAAACAGACTGACTTGCTAAAATAATAAATATGACCCCAATAGCAAATGATATTGCTATTTTCCTCATGGGAAGTCCCTCCTTTTTTCTAGCCTTGACAATCGTATCACAAGAAGTGATGCTTTACAGTTACAAGGCTTTTAAATGTTTGTTACAAGGATTACCATAATTTAGGGTATTTATTACATGAGGAGGGATAAAATCTTAAAATACGACCTTTTGTAATATGAGAGTAATAATCAGAAAAATCGGTGTTTTCCCACGAAAAAACACTGATTCTTTAAGTCATCTCTTAAACAAATCAGTGTCTATGAAAGCATTTTATTAATTTAATCTTGCTTAACGTTTATACTTTAAGTGTTGGATACCAGCTATAATAACAAATAATGCGAGAATTCCAGACACGAGAAACATTTGATCATAGCCTGTTTTTAAAACATGAGCAATCGTTTCTAAAAGGCTAGCTTGCAAATCTTGATCTGGTAAATTGTTTATTTGTTGAATTATGGATAAATAGGCATCTTGGGAAGTGTCTGTTACTGTCATATCAACAGTAATCACATCATCAGCAACATAATTAACAGCTTGTTTCACTTGTAAAAACCCTTTTGCAATAAACCCGGCAAAAAGTGTTGGAAAAACGACTAAACCCATTTGACGGGCGAGCGATAGCATCCCTAACGCTGAGCCTTTATCATGTTTTTTAGCATCTTCACCCGCTAACACATTTAATGGTGCCCCAAGTAAAAAGCCAAACCCAACCCCACCGATTACACTTGCGATGACAAAAGTTGTTAAGTCATTGACCCAATACGGAAATAATAGAAAGCCAACAATCGCAATAAAGCCTGACAAAATAACTGTCCTTACCGCTCCGATTTTATCTGTCAAAAAGCCGCCAAAGCCAGCACCAATCCCTGAGGCTAATGCAAGGGGCGTTACCCAAAAACCAGCTTTTTCAACAGGAATTAATAACACTTGTTGCACATATGATGGGATAAACATAATACCTGAAATGAAGCCGCCTGAGAGTAATCCTAAAAATAATGTCATTTGAAATGATCCACGAGACATAAGGCGATAAGATATGATCGGATCCCCTTTGAATTGGGCTAATTGTCGTTCATATGCGATAAACATCAGCAAACTAATCCAGCCGATCGCCATAAATATAATGACACGAACATCAATTAAGCTCATTAAAAAATTCGAATGATCAATATTTGTCAGCCCAATCATCATCGCTAAGATGCTGATCGTTAACAAAATGATCCCACGAATGTCTAATGGTTTAGTAACTTCTGCTCGAGTTTCAGGTATTTTTAAATAACCAAAAATAATCAGAAAAAATGCAATTGGAAGATTGATAAAAAACATCCACTGCCAATTGCCTGTAACACTTAAAATAATCGCTCCTAGATTTGGTCCAATAATTGCTGAGAGACCATGCATACTGCCTAGAAGTCCGAGAGCTTTCCCTTGTTTTTCTTGAGGAAGTGTCGCCAAAATATGGGCACTACCAATAATAAATATTCCTCCGCCACCAATGGCTTGAATAAAGCGGGAGAGAAGCAAAACGATAAAATTGGGGCTTAAAGCAACAAATAAGGACCCAATTGCAAACAAAGTAATTTCAATTATAAAGAGCCGTCTACGACCATAACGGTCAGAGAACTTCCCGATAATTGGCACACTTACGGCAATACCTAATGTATATAAAGTAATTGACCAGGCACCCCAATCGGGTGGTACACCAAATGATTCATTAATCGTTGTTAAGGCTGTTCCGATAATTCCATTATCTAATCCCGCCATAAAAACCCCAATCGTAAATAGTAGAATGGGCCATGTTTGATTAGTTTTTGATTGTTGTGCCATATTTAACAGCTCCATTCACTGAACGATTGAGATAATGATGAATCATTTTAACCTTTGCTAGAATTGCTTTGGAAAATATCTAAAATCGACTCGATGATCCCTTTAAGGAATTGTAAAAACTTTTGCCAAGCTCCTTCATCGATTTCAATATTAATGTCACCGACTTTATCTTGAATCTTTGATGCGATATCTTCAAGCTGATCTTTTACTTTATCAAAATCAATATCAATTTCTCGCATTTTATCAAAAAGATTTAAAAGTAATTCGCGATCTTTATCACTTAAAGATATTTCTAATTTAATAAGTATTTCATCGATAATATTTTCAATATCTTCTTTTGATTCAGGTTTTTTATCAGCAAGCTCTTTTTTAATTTCAGCAATTAATTCACTAACTTTATCTTCATCTAGATCCTCACGTTCAGAAAGTTCTGTCGCGACATCAAGTTCTTCATTAGCTACTTCCATCCGGTCTTTATCAAGTTCAGCACCTTCAGCATCATAGGCCTTATAAATACCTGATAAAGCTGAACCACCTGTTACGGGTGTCGGTGAAGCAACTTCTACCGTAGCATCCTCAACGCCCGCTGTTAATAAAGCATTTCTATACATATCTGCAGTTACTTTTGTAATATTATCTGGTGTGACGATATGAATCGTAATTCCTTTCCCTTCAGGTTCGGCGATGATCTTTGCTGATGAAAACGTCCTTGAGTTTGGATCACCATCAATGTATCTCGCAATATCTTCCCCAGTAACTGTATATTCGGTTACTTCTATGTCATCAGAAATTTCTAATAGACGACGGACTTCTTCTTTTTGTTCATCTGTTAATGTTTCCCCGTAAACAACAATCGGAATATCTGATGGAGCAATCGCAAATGCAGGCGATCCGACGCTCAAGATTAAGCCGAAAATTAATGTTGCAATGATTGATATTTTGAACAAACGCTTCATCATCCATAAACCCCTTTATATTTATAATAATTCATCATATGACAATGCGCATGATTTATGACTTGATAACTTTTTGCTTGTCTCAAACAATCATATGATGTACGTATATTATACCTGTTTTCTCTAAAGATGAACATGCTTTTAAATCACTTTTCAACGATTTAACCTAGATTTAACGTAATGACATTAAAATAATAATATTTTAGATAACTTTAACTAAACATGATCTGTTTCATTTAATAATGCTTTTAAATTTCAATCACCCGATAAATGTCATATAATAAATATAATAAAATATTTCACTAATTTTAGAAAGCAGAGTTGGTTATTTATTAGTTATCAGACAGCGCTTGTTAAACGCAATGTTGCCATTATGTGGTTTGCAAACTTTTTTGTTGCTGGTAGTATGACGATGGTTTCACCGTTTATTTCACTTTATATACGATCGTTTGGAAACTTTACAGAAGCTTATGTTCAACAATGGTCAGGTTGGATTTTTGCTATTACTTTTGTAACAGCCTTTTTATTTTCCCCGATTTGGGGGCGGTTCGGTGATAAATATGGCCGTAAAAATATACTTATTATTTCTGCCACTGGTTTAGGCATTTCTGTTTTTTTAATGGGATTTGCCAGTTCTGTTTGGCAGCTTTTTTTATTACGATTAATCGGTGGGATTTTTACCGGCTTCATCCCGATGTCACAAGCACTTATTTCAGTACAAACGCCAGCAAATATTGCCGGCCGTGTTTTAGGGACATTACAAACAGGTAGTGTGTTTGGCACATTAATGGGACCGCTTCTTGGTGGAATCCTCGCTGATCAGATTGGTTATTCATTGACATTTAAATTAATATCGATGACAATCTTTTTATCAGCTTTAATCGTTTTCTTAGGGATTAAAGAAATGCAAGTCAAAGTTAAAAACGTCTCTGATGAACGCTCATACTCATCAAAAGAAGTGTTGCTTTATATATTAAAAAGTCCCGTCTTACTCGTTGTCATGCTCATCTCTATGCTCGTGCAAATTGCTCATTTCAGTATTCAACCAATTTTACCATTATATGTCATTGAACTGTATGGTTTAAGTCATATTGCCCTCATGTCAGGGATTACGTTTTCTGTTGGTGGATTAGGGAATTTATTTATGGCTCGTTGGTGGGGAACGATTGGGGACCGCATTGGTTATGTAAAAGTTATTATTATTTTATTATTTGCTGCCGGTATATTTTACTTCCCGGGAGCTTTTGTAACAAATATTTGGCAACTTATTATATTACGTTTCCTTGTCGGTATAGCAATTGGCGGTCTTATTCCAGTAAGGATCGCTTATATTCGTCAAAAAGCACCCTTATCGATGCAAGGTGAAGTGATTGGCTATAACACAAGTTTGCGCTTTTTAGGAAACATTGTCGGGCCGGCTCTTGGCGGATTGTTAGCGAGCTTTTATGGATTTGGCTCAGTTTTCATCGTCACGAGTGCATTACTCATGGTTGCCGGAGTCATTATGTTAACTGTTGGGTATAAATATATTTTTGTTAGCAAAGCTAAAGTACAACAAGTTCAAACCGATAAACATTGACAAAATGCAAACGTATCATGAAAGGAAAGAATGTGATATGGCATGGGAATTGTCGTTGTAGAAGTATGCGACGGAAATGTTCTAGCAACGGTTGATGTTGAACAAATCATCGAATCTAAATATCCTGAAGTTGCCGTATTGATGAGTGATTGCCTCACATATTGTGGTCTTTGCCGCATCCGTCCTTATGCCCTTGTGAATGGTAAGCGTATCGTCGGAAAATCGATTGAAGAATGTTTAAATAATATATACAAAGCAATCGAAAAAGAACTAGCGATCTATGAATAGATACTAGTTCTTTTTGGTTGGTGAATTATTTTTTATAAACGATTGCATCCATTTCAACAAGCGCATCTTTCGGTAAGCGACTTACTTCCACACAGACACGTGCTGGATATGGTTTTGACAAATAGTTACCATAAATGTCATTTACCGTAGCAAAATCATCCATTGAATCTAAATAAATTGTAAATTTAACGACGTCGGAAAAATCAACTCCTGCTTCTGCAAGAACAACTTTCATGTTTTCTAACACTTGCTTCGTTTGGTTTTCAATGCCTTCTTCAAGTTCACCAGTACTCGGGTCTACCCCAAGCTGTCCAGAGGCGAAAATGTAATCACCTGCTTGAATCGCTTGCGAGTATGGTCCTACAGCCGCTGGTGCTTGATCCGTATGTATTTCTTTCATCATCAATTCCTCCTAATCGCTCATATTTGTCTTCATCATACCATATCATTCGATGAAATTGTAACTTAGGGATGAATAAATATATGTACAATTTTTTTAACGAATTCTTGACAATATAGTCAACCTTCCATATTATAGTAATTATTAACTAACATTTATTAAGAAGAGAATTTTGGATTAAAAATTATCCAAACAAGCTTTAAAAAGTGTATTTGTACACCTCTTTCAAAAAATGAATGAACATTCACTCGTACTTTAATAAGGAGGGATTGTATGGAATTGAAGGTTGGTCTTTTTGGGCCCGAAGAAATGATCGAACGAGCCGAAAAAGTGGTCCAATCGGATAATAATATTGAACCATTGTCATTTGTTTTCCAAACATCTGAAGAAATTGATCGTCTCATTGATCAAGCCTTTATGTCTGATGTTTATGTTTTTTTGGATCCGCTTGCCTACCATTATAGTAAACAAACGATTGAGAAGAAAAAGCTTCCTGCAGTTAAAATTTTGAAAGACGAATATGCTCTCGCAACCGCTTTTTATCGATTAACTCATAAACATAACCACTCATTAGATCGTTTTTCCATTGATGTTGCCAACAAAAAGTATGTCGAAAATATTTTACATGATTTTGATATTCCGCAACATTCGGTATATGTAAGCGATTATCTTAACAAAGGTAAAAGTACTGCTGAGCAAATTATTAATTTCCATCGTGATTTATGGAATGATGGAAAAATTGATTTTGTCATGACGTCGTCAAAACTAATTGATCAGCAATTATTGAAGGATAATATTCCCGTTTATTATATTGACATTCCACAAAAACATTTTTATGACACGATTAATCAGGCAAAACATTTAGTACATGCTAACGATCATTCGATTAAACGAGTTGTTTCAAGTTACATAGCGTTGAAAAGTTTAACGTCCAACGAACAAATTCCAGAAGATGTCATTTCCTCGGTGCATCAGTTTTTGCAAGATTATCAAACTAAAATTAATGCTGCACTCACATTTGATGGCGACCGTCAGTTTACATTCATAGGCACACATGAACTTTTAACCTATTTAACAAATCACTTACGCTCACTACCATTAATTGCTAAAATTGAAGATAAACTACCTAATCATGTTGCCGTTCATATTGGGTTTGGTTATGGATTGACAGCAAAAGAAGCAGCCGAAAATGCAAATCTCGCATTAAAAAACAGTCAACAAACGAACAAAAGTAGTTGTTTTATCGTTAATGAGCGCAAAGAAGTTATCGGACCAATCGGGATTAAACGATCTTTTAACAAACCGAAACTTTACAATGAACTTATTCATAGTGCACGATTAAACAATCAAATTTCTTATAATTTCATTCAATT
>DATGTA010000031.1:0-7271 GCA_035302085.1 Bacillota bacterium | reverse complement strand
TGGGGCGATGTTTCACTGCCACTTGATTTAACAAAAGGTGAAAAAACAGTTGTCGGTTTCCTTGTCTATTCGAGCAGTAGCGTCATCTCTAGTCCTGCGAGAATCGAAACCGAAGAAGACTTACAAAAATTGGTCGATGCTGAATATGCTTATGTCCTTTCAATTGAGGTTAATTAATGAGTTATTGATTCGATTATTTTAAATATTTGAGACTGCTTTTATCTTATAAGGCAGTCTCACTTTTGTTGTTTACATTAATGCTGCGAAACTCGCAGATTAACAATTTGCTCAAGTAAATCCAGATGTTGGTATTGCAGAACGACTACTTGACTGTGAGCGAACAGGTCCTTTAACATGTGCTTTATATACACGTTCATGATCTTGACTTTTACATTTTGGACATTTGGCTTCAGCGAGCTTAGCAAATGAGACAAACGTTGTGAATTCCTTCTGACAATTATTACAACGTAAATCAAAAAGTGCCATAACATTTCTCCCCCCTTCTCAACTTTTATACCCTATTAGGTATATTAACAAATTAATAATTTCCCCTCAACTATTCCCCGTTCAATTGTTTAAAAATAACTTCCTTATATTTAAGTGTGATTTGCTTTGCTGAAAGTTATTTTCAATAATTAATAGCTTTTGTTGAGTCTTTTATAATATAACGTATAAAGTAATTAGAAATTTAAAAAATACATTGCTTTTTAAGAAATTTCATATTATTATCATAATTAACAGATAACTTTAAGATAATTTTCTCATATTTAATGAAAAGCTACATAAGTTTTCGCTAATAACAATTATCTCTTGAATTTTCAGAATTGGCCCAATGTTTACTGCATTAATAGCAATCGGTGAAAATTATCGCTAAAAAATTTCTTTGCGGGGGAGAATTTTTATGAAATTTGTTAAAAAAGGAATATGGCTCTTGTTTCTCGTTGTCCTACTAATACTTATAGGTTGTGGCAGTGATGAAACGGATAGTAGTGAAGAAGCGGATTCAGAAACAGAGTCAGAATCAGCAACAACCGATGATTCGACGGAAACTGAAACAAATGATGATGCTGAAGAGGTGGAATCTAATGGGGAAGTTAAAATTGCGATTAACGCACAACCACCAACACTTGATCCGCACATGACCACAGCTGGTGCGACAACAGATGTTGGGAAAATGATGTTTGAATCGTTGTTAACGATTGATTCAAAATACAACCCGGTTCCAATGCTTGCTGAATCTGTCGATGTCAACGATGATAACACAGTTTTTACATTCCATCTCAGAGAAGGTGTTTTATTTCATAATGGGGATGAAATGACCTCTGATGACGTTGTTGCATCAATGAATCGTTGGAAAGAAATGTCAGGTGTCGCCAGTAACACACTAGGTGATGCTGAGTTTGTCGCTCTTGATGATTATACCGTTGAAATTGAACTTGAACAATCTTCTGGAATTGCTTTAGGTGTTATTTCTTCAAGTGAACAATTTGCAGCGATTATGCCTAAAGAGGTCATTGAGTCAGCTGCTGAAGATGGGGTCACCGAATATATTGGAACGGGCCCTTATGAATTTGTTGAATGGAAACAAGATCAGTATATTCATTATGAAAAGTTTGCTGATTACGCACCGGTCGACCGTGAACCCGATGGTATTTCCGGTAAAAAAGAAGTGTTTATTGATGATGTTTACTTCTATGTCGTGACAGACACTTCAACTCGCTTAGCTGGTATTCAATCTGGTGAATACGATATTGCTTATGCACTACCAGAGGATAACTATGAGCAACTATTAGACAATCCTGACTTAGATGTTCAAACCGTCTACACAGCAAACATGGACCTTTTATACAATAAACGTGGCGGTTTAATGCAAGATTTAAAAATGCGCCAGGCGGTAAATGCTGCTATTAATATTGATGATATTTTGCTCGCTTCATTAGTCAATGAAGACTTATACCGTGCTGATGCGAGTTATATGAGTGTTGATATTGAACAATGGGCGACTGAAATTGGTGGGGAAAATTATAATATTAATGATGCCGAAAAAGCTCAAGCGTTATTTGATGAAGCTGGTTATGATGGTGAAAGCATTATCTTAATGACAACGCGTGATTATGAGCATTATTATAATGCCTCAGTCGTTATTAAAGAACAACTTGAACAAATTGGAATTAACGCCGAGCTTGAAGTATACGACTGGCCTACAATTGTCGACAGACGTGAAGAAGATGACGCATGGGACCTTTTCGTTAATGCATACCCATTTAAATCTGATCCAACACAATTATTACAGTTAAGTCCGGAATTTGCTGGCGGGATTAATGATGAAAAAGCCGATGAATTATTAGCTGCAATCCGTACAGCAGAAACACCGGAAGAAGCTGTAGAATATTGGGAAGATCTCCAAGAGTATGCTTGGACAGATTATTTACCAATGACTAAACTGGGAAGCTTTGGTTCTGTTTACGCCTTTTCTAAAAATGTTGAAAACGCAAAAGTTGGACCAGGCGGGGTCGTCATTTGGAACGCTAAAATCGCCGAATAAAATCATTGCTAAACAAGGAAGGCACTCCCATTGTAAGAGCCTTCCTTTTCTTTGTTTATTTATTTTCCCCTAGTTCATGAATGACATGGCATGTACAAATAATGCCATCAAAAAAATTTTTCAAACCGATGTTTTCATTCGGTGAATGGTTCGCTTCATCAAAATTCGCATATGGAACGACAACTGATGGAGTATCCAATATTTTTGTCCACACATAATCAGGTAAACTTCCACCCATACTCGGTTGCATAACCGGTTGTTGTCGATACGCCTTTTCAACGGCTCGTTTAATTAATTCAACAACTTCCAAATCAGCGCTCGTTCGTGAAGGGGCCATCATTCCTAGGTTACTGACTTCAACATTTGGGGCATGTTTTTGCACATGTTGTTTAAATTTTTCGTAAATATCTTCCGGATCTTGATCGACGACAAGTCGCATATCCATTTTCACTGTTGCGGTTGCCGGAATAATTGTTTTAGAACCTTCGCCACCATAGCCACTTGTAAATCCAGCAATATTTATTGTTGGTTCTAATGTTAATTTTCGATAATATTCCTCACCTGTCATCTGTAAATCTTTATAACCGATTTGTGTCGCTAATTCATCTTGGTCATATGGTAAATGTTTAATCAATTCAATTTCTTTAGTAGTCGGCTTGCGAACATCATCATAAAACCCTTCAATTAAAACATTTCCTTCATCATCGCGCATCGTTTTTAGAAGATCAATGAGCTCCCATGCAGGATTTGGCACAATATTTCCTTTGTTCCCCGAATGGTTGTCCCAATCGGCCCCTTTAGTGTTAAGCTCAACGTATAAGATTCCACGGACTCCTAATAAGACAAATGGCGCTCCACTATCATGCATTGGTCCATCAGATGTATAAACGAGATCAGCTTGCAATAAATCTTTATGTTCACTGACAAATGTAGCAATATTTGGACTGCCTGTCTCTTCCTCCCCTTCAAAAACAAATTTAACATTAATCGGTAACTCACCGACGACATTTTGATAAGTTTCGATTGCAAGAAGATGTGCCATCAATTGCCCTTTATTATCACCTGCACCCCGACAATAAATTCGTCCATCACGGATCGTCGGTTCAAAAGGTGGTGAATGCCATTCATCAAGCGGCTCAGGTGGCTGCACATCGTAATGGCCATAAATAAGTAATGTAAATGCTTTAGGGTCATTGATCAATTCCCCATAGACGACTGGATGACCAGCTGTCGGTATGAGTTGTGTTTTAATGCCAATTTTTTCCATCATCCCTTTTAACATTTCACTCGTTTCAGCAATACCGATGTTTTGTGCGCTAATACTCTTTTGGCGCAAAAGGGTAAACAATTTTTCCAAAAATACTTCCTCATTAGCGCTAACATGTTCACGTACTTTTTTCATACTTACCAAATCATACCACTCCCCATTTTTATTTTATCAACAGACGACTGAATCGTCTCTTTAAATCTGAGACAATTATGAAGTATACGCTTTCTTTACATCGCTATGTAAGGTATATTTCCAGACTTCGTATTTTGAAACTGTATTACACATTTTTAATTGGCATGATGATCCGGTGTTAAACGATAAATTAAAAATTCTCCATGTTTGCCATGACCAACCTTAGGCACCTTTATACGGTTGATTAATGTAAACGGTGTTTGATCTAAAAATTGTTTGAAAGAAGCTAATGGATAATAGAAAATGATATCCATTTGCCGTTCATTCTCTTTGTAAGAATTTAATATACGATGGACAACTCGTTTAAATATTTTCAATGAAAACGGATTGAAAAAGAAAAAAACATTTTCATTAAATTGAATGTCATAATTTTCCGCTAATCCAAACTCAAAGTAAAGCGGCGCTGTTATATGCTCATTGTGACGCCGATAAATGGTTTCATTCGTTAATAATTCATCAAATGTCCGGTCATTATTTTCAACACCCGAAACAGGGATCTCTAAGTGGTGGTGAATGTAAAAAGATACTCGCCCACGACCACAGCCAAAATCGACAAGATGAGCGTCTTCAAAAAATGAATAATATTTTAATAACTGATCAAGTGCTAAATATGGGGTTGCTTCATAGCGATTATATGGGCCATCTTCATTTTTCCATTCCCGGATACCTGTTGTACGAATACCTAATTGTAAGTCTCTTTGTCGTTCATCCATCAATACTTCCCCAATTCATTAATATTTTACATTTTTTTAATGTGAAGAATCATACTGTTCGAGTGTTTTTCGCTTTTGATGATATTCTTCCTCACTAATTTCACCTTTAGCATAACGTTCATTTAAAATATTTAAAGCTTGTATACGTTCAGAGGCAATTTGCCGATTCTCTCGGGTAATCTTTAATAAAAGAATTAAAGCACCAATGGCAATCGCAATAATTAATACGATTAACAAAATCCATAACCAGTTAAATCCCATCATTGTTCCTGCGCCATAATGGTGATGTCGCATCCATTAGTTCATCCTTTCAAAATTTTATGTTACATCCTTAGTATACCTAAGGCTAACGATTGCACAAACAATTATCATTTCGTTTGTTTATGAACCATCGTAGATAAACGACCAGCGTCGAACAAATAAAAAGATCTGTGCTAATTCATCCTCACAGATCTTTGCGGATATTTATAGTTTAACTTTTTGACCGAGATTTAATGATTGAGCTTGTTTAAATGTGCCAATAGCTACGATTAAATCGAAATATGCCGTACCAACACATTTAAAAAATGTTATTTCTTCATCATTTGCGCGGACAATACCCTCTGCTTCGTGAATATCGCGTAGTTCACCGTAAACATCAGCAAATGTCCAATCCGATACTTTGGCTGCATGAATAAGTTCGCCCGCTTCTTCTTTTACCGCTGACAAATCATCAACGACGATCTTACCCGCCCGTTCAATGGTCGTTAAATCAACTTCACGCATCGTTGGTAAGTATGAACCAACACCATTAATATGTGTACCTGGTTTTAAGTCATTTCCATCAAACACGGGAACTTGTGAGCGTGTCGCACAGTTAATCACGTGAGCTGCTTCAACAACTTTTTTCACATGATCAACAACGGTTATTTCCTGTTGAACACCAAAGTCAATTAACTTTTGTTTAAAATCATGAGCTTTTGCCTCTGTTCGATTAAATAAAACGATTGATTCGATGGGACGGACTTCTAAAACACCTAACACTTGTTCAAAAGCCATACCACCCGTGCCAATCACTCCTAAAACACTCGCATTAGATCGGGCAAGCTTATCTGTTGCAACACCACTTAGTGCGCCTGTTCGTAAGCGTGTTAAATAGGATGCGCCCATCATACTCACATGCTCACCTGTCTTAGCATCTGATAATAATAAAACAGCTTGTGTTGTCGGCTTGCCAATTTTAGGATTTTCTGGAAAAATTGTGACGACTTTCATCGCAAACATTTCATTGGAAAGATCAGCACTTGGCATATTTAATGATGAGGCATGTCTTTCAGGGACTTCGATAACGATTCGTGAAGGGTTTTCAATGAGGCCCTTGTTTTTGGCTGTCAAACCAGCCCGCATATCACGAATGGCATCATTCATTTTATAATGTTTCATAATATCTTCTTCTGGTATAATAATCATTTTGGATGGCTCCTTATCAAATAATAATAAAGTAGATGTTAACTACACAACATAAAGTCGGTTGGCAGCCAACATCTTATTTTTATATATCTTATAAAATTTGTTTAATCCTTTTGAAAAATAGATAACGGTAATACCGCACTGACAATATATTGTCCAACATTCACAATTTCAGATATTTTTAAGTCAACCGCAAGGCTACATAAAATATAAGCTTCAATTTTGGGTAGATCATACGTTTCTGAGAGATAAACAATCATTGCTCGCACCGCTTCTTGTGATGCTTTATATAAATCTTCACCAACACCTGTCGTCCCATAAAAGTTACTATCATTTACTAACGGTGTTAATTCACCACTCGTCTCATATTGTGGCGCTGGAATTGAACGATCTTTAATAAGCGTAAAGCGTAAGCTCGCATATAGTGGTGCTTCAATACCTGATCCACATACTTCACCATCACCTTGAGCGGCATGCCCATCACCACAACTGAAAAGAGCTCCTTCTTCTTCAATCGGTAAATACAATGTAGCCCCTTTCGTTAACTGTCTCGTATCAATGTTTCCGCCAAAAACACCTGGCTTAATCGCATTTTGATCTTTAGCATCTTTTGGACAAACTCCCATTGTCCCCATAAATGGTTCAATCGGTATTTTTATATCCTCACGAAAATGAATGTATTCACCATCTGACAAATCAAACATACGTAATAACGTTTCATCAAAGTCATCAGCGAGTAGCCCAAGACCTGGCACAACACCTGTCCAGCCCCATCCTCTCGTTTGTAAATCTAAAATTTCTACGGCTAATGTATCACCTGGTTCAGCACCTTCAATATAAATAGGTCCTGACAACGGATACATACGGTCCCAATCAAGTTGATCAATAATTTCTGTCGTCGAATCAAACGTAATTTGATCATCGGTAATTTCCGCTGTCTCTAAAACGACAGTATCACCACTTTTAATTCGTAGAGCAGGTTCATTCGATGCATTCCATAAAAAGTGTAAATTGTCATTTGGTAAAAAGTGCGTCGTTGCCATAGCTTATCTCTCCTTAAGGTTAAATTTATCAGTTTGAAGCAATGGACAATCATAAAAAA
>DATGTA010000030.1:0-4453 GCA_035302085.1 Bacillota bacterium | reverse complement strand
TCGGTTGCGTAAACGAGCTACAACATGTTGACCGATATAATTCAGTAAATAAATTGACAACCCACCTGAAATGGCCTGCGCAAGAAAAACAACAACTAAAATGGCAATTGTTGTCGGATTTAACGAAGCCATTGAAAAATTGTCTACAAGATTTTTCGTAAACAATGGAATTGCTAAACCAGCAGCAGTCGCTAATATACTCATCATTACGGCAATTGTCATCATGATTTTCGGTGGATTTGTATCTTTAATTAATTGTAAAAACACTTTCCAGTTTGTTGTATTCTCTTTTGGTTGCACGATAAACGCTCCTTAACCATTAAGATTCCCTATATCTTCATTTAACATGAATGAATGATTAAAAGCTATCCAAAACAGCCGCTTATTTTGCTGAATTCATTTAATACACCTTTCCTTCCTAAATACACGGCCAAATCATCAAGCGAAATTCCACCTCTGAACTATTCCATTGCCTTCCCTATACGTTACAATATCTTTTAACAACTCATTTAATAAATGGTGCTTTAGTTTTTATAAATAAAACGTAACTTTTTTTGACGTCATCCGTTTTATGTTTGAAAGGAGAGAAGAAAGGTGAACATAGATGATCTCTATCAATATTATTTTTATGATATTTATCGTTTTCTTCTTTCCTTAAGCAATGACCATCATGTATCCGAAGACCTTTTACAAGAAACGTTTTTTCGAGCTTATTTACATCTTGAAAACTACAATGATGAACATGTGAAAACATGGTTGTTCACCGTTGCCCGCAATGCATTTATCGATCACTATCGAAAACAAAAACGATCGATTATTAAAGATCAACCATTTTTCACGCAATACCATGACAAAGACAAACCACCCCTTGAACAAATCATGCTGAATGAAGATGTTCAAGACATTAAAAAATGGTTAGAACATTTACCGGAACGACAAAAACAAGCAATTTTAATACGAGACTTTCATGACTTTTCTTATCAAGAAGGAGCCAAAATAATGAATGTCTCAATCGCAAATTTTAAAGTACTCTTATTTCGCGGGCGTCAAGCCATCCGTAAACGAAAGGCGGGAGATGAATGACAGAAGATTTTAAGCGACGATTAAAAGCTTATGAACGAGGGGAATTAGAAGGCGAGGAACTTGAAGCATTTGAAAAAGAACTTGAAAAGCTCGAACAATTTCAAGACATTTTAGAAACAGATGATTCTGATAAAACATCGGGAACTAACGACCAAAAAAACAAAAAATCGTTATGGAAAAATGAGCAAAAACAGCGAAAAATCCTTCGAAAAGGTAAATGGCGAGCACGCATTCAAACCGCTTTTTATGCCGTTGTTTTGTTCATTGCCTTTACGATTGTCGCTTCCATAATTACAAGTTTATATTACTCTTTAGGATCTAATCGAATGAATGTGTATGCAGATATTATTGATTACTCATTAACCGTCACAGATCCTTATGGTATACATGGAGGCTCGGGGGCAAATGTGACACCTTATTTCAGTATGAAAGTGAATCGTGACTTAAGAAAACAAATTGGTGATGAAATTATCAAAGTTGGCGAAATGGATGTTAATTTTATTTTATCATTAATGGGCGACCCTGAAGAAACATATATCGGTAAAGAAACCCAAAGTACACCGGCATTTTTTTATCCAGAATACTATGACTTTGACATCGGTTCTGATTGGGATCGTTTAGAAAAACTCCCTGAAGGAACGGTTGCATCTGCCTATATTTCTTTTGCAGAACTTATGGATACTGAAACAGTCTTTGATCATATGGAAGATAAAGAGCTCTCCTTACTATGGCTTGCGGTTGATTCAGGGTTTGAATCACCTGAAGATGACGATTTTATAGCCATCCATGAACCACTTGGTTTTCCTGCCCATCCGATTTGGCATGATGATGATTTCATTTTAGAGTCACGCGAAGAAAATATAGGATTTTTAGGTAGTGGAACAGTCTCAGAAAGTTATTCATCACCTGATTATGAAGCGGGTGACCCCGAGCCTTTGCATACACAATTTTTAAAAACGTTAAACTTCCTTAAAAAATATGAACGAAAAACGAATAAAATGTTTTTTGGGAACTTTAACTTATCCGAGCGTATCGATTATCTTGAAAATAATGGCATCTACCATTATGGGATCGTTGTGACCGGGCCGACAAAAGAAGTTTTAGCCCTTAGAGACGAATCATGGGTGAAAGTGATGCAAATTGACGAAGTTGACCTGTGGAATTGGCACTCAATTAAAGATTAAATAAGTAGTAACCATCCCTGTGACGACATATGAACGACTCATCGACAAGATATAGATATCGATGAGTCGCTTGTTGTTTATTATTTATCCTTTTCAAAAAGAACGAGTATTGCCGGCAAAAGTACACCACGAACGAAAAACGTATCAAGTAAAATTCCAATCGCAACGATAAAGCCAAAAACGAACAATACTTCAATCGGCTGCGTCATTAAAACAGCAAATGTAGCCGCAAGCACAATACCAGCCGATGAAATAACGCCTCCTGTATGTGAAACCGCTAGTTCAACCGCCTTTTTCACAGGGTGCTTCTTTCGCTCTTCCATATATCGCGACACAAGAAAAATATTATAATCAATCCCTAAAGCAACAAGAAAAATAAAGGAATAGACAGGCACTCGGTTACTAATCGCAGCCGTATCAAACAATAAGTGACTGAGAAACATGCCTAAACCTAAAGCTGCCAAAAATGAGAGTAAAATCGTCCCCATCATATAAATGGGCATTCGCCATGATTTCGTCAAGAAAATAAGCATCGTAAAAATGAAAATCGTCTCAAGCACAACAATCACTAGAAGGTCACGATTATTAACGATGCGATCATCAGCCGCATGTGCTGTTTCCCCAGAAAAGTACAGCGCACCAGCTAAATCACTTGACTTAATTAAATCATCAGCTGCCTCTCTCATCTCATCAAAAGCATTGATTGTTTCAACATCATACGGCCCCTCTGAATAAACCATTCGGTAACTGACGACTTTCTCATCTTCGGTTAAATCATTCATTTGGACCGTGTCAATGAGCGATTGTTCCAAAAGCAATGACGATAGATGTTCAATATCATCAGTTGATAAAGATTTTTCAGACTCAAATAAAGCCGTGGTTGGCGCTAAATCACCTTTAGAAAACTTTTTCTCTAAGATATCATAACCAACACGAGACGGCATATCTTCAGGAAAAGATTTCATTGTATTAAATTCATAATCAATATTAAAGATATTACTCGCTGATAATAAAAGGAAAACACCTATAATAGCGATTGACCATACGGGCTTTGTTGTGACAACTCGTGCAACATGACTCCAGAGACCACTTTTTGTTGCATGTTCATCACCCACACGGGGAACTTTTGGCCAAAAAGCATTCCGCCCAAAAATCGTAAATAAAGCAGGAATAAGCGTTACAGAAGCCATCATGACAACGATAATTGCTGTACTAAATATAGGGGCAAAATTCCAATAATCACCAAATTGAGCAGCGAGTAAAATTAACATAGCGACTAATACGGTTGAGCCCGAATAAAATATCGGCAAACCAATTTCTCGAATCGCTAACCGCATCGCTTCATACTTATCTTCATGCTTTTTTAACTCTTCACGAAACCGCGAAAAAATAAATAATGAATAGTCAATGACTAAAGCAAACAGAAGAATCATCATAATAGATAACGATTGACTCGCTAACTCTAACCCCGCCAAACCGATAAATCCTAACAATTGATCAACAACCATATAAACAAACCCTGCAGCCAATAACGGAATCAAGGCGAGCAATGGGGAACGATAAGTGACTATTAATAACACTAAAATAATTCCCACGGTCGAAAACAATAAGACAAAATCAGCTCGGGAAAATAAATCAGATGTATCAACTGCGATTCCCGCAGGACCTGTTACATGCAACGTAAACGAATCACTTTCTGTCAATTGATAAATGTCATCAAGGCTAGCCTTGATATCCTTCGTGTCAAGCCCTTCAGCAAATGTTAAAGGAATAAGAGCTGCCTCACCATCCTCAGAAATAAATGTTTCAAGTGCTTCCTCAGGTAACAACCATAAAGGCAACATCTCTTGGACCCCATTGATATTCGCTTCATCAACTTCCTCTAAAAGTTGAGCCAATTCCTCAATATCGAGCGCCCCATCATGACTATCAAATACTAGCAGCGCTGGAATACCATCACTATCGGGAACATATATATCTAATTTTTCCTTAGCGATTACTGACTGGACATGATCTGGTAAGGCGTCAACACTCGATACTTTATAATCGTCTGTCGCAGGGGCAATCAAAGCTAACAAACTGGCAATGATTATCCAACTAATCACTGTTAGCCAGACGCCTTTTCTTGTTACCACACGATCTGTTACTTTGTGTAATAAGTTTCTCATCTATAACCTTCCTTCCCT
>DATGTA010000029.1:0-6963 GCA_035302085.1 Bacillota bacterium | reverse complement strand
AGAAAAATGGCAACAAGGAAATATTCAACCACTTCATTTAATGATTGAGGAAAAGGGAATAACATTTGATAAAAAGTGATAAAATCAGGTACTTACCTGATTTTTTTAATTGGTTACGGTTAAACGTAGGTTGTCTATTCGCATGGTTACTTCCGAATAAATACTAAAATTATGAACAATAATTATATGATTGATTGTTTTCAGAAATGGCGACACCACATTCATCCTGCAGAACTTACGTTAACCGATTAATTGTAAATGACTTCAAAGTGTATATATATACATATTTTTGTCAAGTTGAGTCATCACATCTTTTTCGGCTAAAATAAGGATATGATCTAGCGAAAGAGAGGTTAAAGCGATGAGTCAAAAGACGATTTCATTAATTGGGGTTCCCGTTGATTTAGGGCAAAGTCGACGTGGCGTTGATATGGGACCAAGTGCGATTCGTTATGCCCATGTTAAAGATGTTATGAAAGCATTGAATTATCAAGTGATAGATCTTGGTGATTTGACCGTATCTAATGATTTAGATGAGAAAGATGTTGGGCAACAGAACCTGCACAATTTGTATCAAATCATTTATGAAAACAAAAAATTAGCAAAAATTGTCGATCGAGAAGTGTCTGAAAGTAGATTTCCGCTTATTTTAGGCGGTGACCATAGCATTTCGATCGGTAGCATCGCAGGAATTGCTAAACATTATGAAAATCTCGGTGTCATTTGGTATGACGCACATGGAGATTTAAATACGGATCAAACATCGCCTTCAGGGAATATTCACGGAATGTCGTTAGCAGCCAACCTAGGATTTGGTGATAAACAACTGACAACTATTTTAGATTATACACCGAAAGTAAATCCTGAAAATGTCGTCATTATTGGGGCCCGCTGTTTAGACCCTGGTGAGAAGGAACTTATTAGACGAGAAAAAATTAAAGTGTTTACTATGCAAGAAGTTGACCGCTTAGGTATGCCGGCGATCATGCAAGAAGCGATAGACTATTTAAAGCCTCGAACAGATGGGGTTCATTTAAGTTTAGATCTCGATGCCCTTGATCCAACAGAAGTTCCTGGAGTAGGTACACCAGTGATCGGTGGTTTAACATATCGTGAAAGTCATTTAGCAATGGAAATGTTAGCAGAATCAAACATTGTTACTTCTGCAGAATTTGTTGAGGTCAATCCAATTTTAGATGTCAAAAATAAAACAGCGCAAGTCGCTGTCGAATTAATCGGTTCGCTTTTAGGAAAAAATCTTTTATGATAAACTAAAAACCAACATGCTTGAAATGATAAAACAACAGTGGCACTATTCGAAGGTTACTTAATGTCACTGTTGTTTATTTATATATGAATGGGTCACATATTTCGTTTGATATAAATTTAGCAAATGATCAAGTTGTTGACTACAATCGATCATGACCTGTGAATTGAGTTCAGCTGTTTTACTTAAGTGATACATTTCTTGGCGCACTTGTTCAATTTTTTCTAGTAACGAAGCTTCGCACATATAGTTGCCTCCTTATCCATGATAATAGTTTATGCAACATCTGTTTAAAAGGCAATCTTTTTAACTAACTTATGGAATCTTCTATCAGGAATAATACCCAATTTTCGTATATTTCATGCACGGTTTATGGTATATGATGCACAAATTTAGCTGATGCTAAAAACATCTATAAAAGCATAGTTTTTGCCTATATGAGCGATGTTCGTTTAAGCAAATGAGCCACAAAATATGTTATAATGAAAAAGGTTATCATAACTCAATAAATAAACGAACTTTTACATAGAAGGATGTGTGAGCATGCTCGATGGGGGATTTGATCTTTTAAAAAAATACTTGCTCATAGGCGTAGATATTGCTCTCGTCTGGTATGTTTTATATAAATTAATTATGCTCATTCGTGGAACAAAAGCGATACAACTATTACAAGGAATTGTCGTCGTTTTAGCTGTCCGAATGATGAGTTTATTTTTCGATTTACAAACGCTCCAATGGTTAACATATCAAGCGATTTTATGGGGTTTTCTCGTCATTATTATTTTATTCCAGCCTGAGCTTAGGCGGGCACTTGAACAATTAGGCCGTGGCGGTTTATTTACGCGAACGACAAAATCAAAAGAAGAAACGGCTGAAGAAAGTATTGAAGCGATTGTGGAAGCTTGTAATTATATGGCCAAGCGTCGAATTGGTGCAATAATTACGATTGAAAAAGAAACAGGAATCGATGATTATGCCGAAACAGGTATTCCGATCAATGGAGATATTACCCATCAACTAATTACAAATATATTTACACCGAATACCCCATTACATGATGGGGCGATGATTATAAAAGAAGAAAAAATAGTCGCTGCAGCGTGTTATTTACCACTTTCAGAGAGTCCTCTAATTTCAAAGGAACTCGGAACAAGGCACCGGGCTGCTGTAGGTATTAGTGAAGTGACTGATGCATTAACGATTATTGTCTCTGAAGAAACTGGTCATGTGTCTTGTACACAAAGTGGCGAATTAAATCGTGATATTAATGAAACAGAATTAAGAAAATATTTAGAAGAACATTTTATGCATAACATCAAGTCCTCTAATAAAACATGGAGTTGGAGGGGGCGAAAAGATGGATAATTGGTTTAATAATAAATGGTTTGTCCGTGCCGTCTCTCTAGCCTTTGCGATTTTATTATATGTTTTTGTAAGTTTTGAAGGGACAACGACTGACTCGAGAATACCGAGTGAAACGGATCGTGTCGAAGTATTAGAAAACATTCCCGTTGACATATTGATTGATGAAGATGAATATGTCGTCAGTGGTGTCCCAGAAGTTGTCACGCTTTCGCTCGAAGGACCATATAGTATTTTAATGCCGACAGCGAAACAACAAAATTTCGACGTATTTGTCGATTTAAGAGATTTAGAAGCGGGTGAACATACGGTTGAAATCGATCATGATCGTATCCCGAGTGAATTATCTGTATATATTGAGCCAAAAACGACTAACATTGTTATTGAAGAGCGAGCGACCGAGGAATTCCCTGTTCAAGTTGACTTTATTAATGAAGACCAGTTACCTGATGGCTATGAGTTAGGAACAGTGGAAGTTAATCCAGGAACAGTGACAGTGACAAGTTCAAGGACAATTATTGAACAAATTGCGATGGTCAAAGTGTTTGTCGATGTTGCAGGGTTAACAGAATCGATCAATAACCGTGAAGTGCCTGTAAATGTGTATGACAATCAGGGGAACGGCTTGAATATTCGTGTTGTCCCAGAAAATGTCGTCGTCTCGGTCGATGTCGATAATCCAAATAAAACGGTCAATGTATCTGTTTCGACAACGGGTGAGTTACCAAATGGTTTCGAAGTGATCGAAGTCATACCTGATATTGAGGAAATAGAAATATTTGCTCGTCGTAGTATTTTAGAAAGTATCGATGAAATTTTAACCGCTGACATTAATTTGGCTGATATTAACGAGTCAGCAACAATACCCGTTGATCTTATCGTACCCGATGGTGTTGTCGTTGAAGATGATAAAATAGATGTAACGATAAAACTTGAACAAACTCGTGAATTTACAGATGTACCAATAGAGATTGAAAATGAAGCAGACAATCAAACGATTACATTTAATACTCCTGATGAACCAGTGATCAATCTAACGGTAACAGGTGAAGATGAACTGATTAAAGATTTATCTGTGGATGATTTTCAACTATCCATCGATATTGCTGATTTAGAAGAAGGGGAACACCGTTTACCGATTAAAGTTGAAGGACCAGATGATGTTGACATTCAATTAGATGTCGAAGAAGTCATTATAAATATTGAGACTTAAAGATGAACTCTCATGAAGGATTAAAAAAGGAGAGGTATAAATGGGTAAATATTTTGGAACCGATGGAATTAGAGGAATTGCCAACGGAGAGCTTACACCGGAACTTGCTTTTAAGGTTGGCCGTACGGCTGGCTATGTCCTTGCAAAAGATCATGAAGAAGCACGAGTACTTATTGGCCGTGACACACGAATTTCAGGTCAAATGATTGAAAGTGCTCTAACAGCTGGTTTACTTTCTATTGGAGTAGAAGTCATGCGTCTAGGGATTATTTCAACACCGGGCGTTGCCTATTTAACAAAAGCGAATAGCGCTACAGCAGGTATGATGATTTCCGCTTCACATAACCCTGTAGCAGACAACGGAATTAAAATTTTTGGTTCTGATGGCTTTAAATTAACCGATGAACAAGAAGCAAAGATTGAGCATTTAATTGTTACAGAAGATACATTACCACGACCGATTGCTGGAAATGTCGGTGTCATTACGAATTATTTTGAAGGTGGTCAAAGATACCTTTCATATTTAAAAGAAACAATTGATAATGATCTCTCAGGAGTGCATATTGCTATAGATGCTGCCAATGGTGCAACATCTAGCTTAGCGACTCATTTATTTGCTGATTTAGAAGCGGAAATCGACTCCATTGGAACAACCCCTAATGGACTAAATATTAATGATGGGGTCGGCTCAACGAATCCCGAGCAATTACAAAAGTTTGTCGTCGAAAAAGAAGCGGATATCGGGATTGCTTTTGATGGGGATGGGGATCGATTAATTGCTGTTGATGAACAAGGTCAAGTGATCAACGGCGATCAAATTTTATTTATTTGTGGTAAATACTTACATGAAAAAGGTATGTTAAATGATGCGACAATTGTTTCCACGGTGATGAGTAATTTAGGATTTTACAAAGCATTGGAAAAACATGATTTAAAAAGTGAGCAAGTTGCTGTTGGGGATCGCTATGTTATGGAAAAAATGCGTGAAGGTCATTACAATTTAGGTGGTGAACAATCAGGGCATATAATTTTCTTAGATCATAGTACATCTGGTGATGGCATGTTAACGGCGATCCAACTCGTTCATGTGATGAAAGAAACAGGCAAAAAATTATCAGAATTAGCAAGCGAAGTACCTTTGTTTCCACAAGTCATGATTAATGTAGATGTTTCAGATAAGACAGCCATGGAAACAAATGATGAAATATTAGCTGAAATTGAAGCGGTAAGTGATGAATTAGGTGCTGACGGTCGTGTGCTCGTTCGGCCATCAGGGACAGAGCCGCTCGTTCGGGTCATGGTTGAAGCGCCAACAAAAGAAATGTGTGAAACATATGCTCATCGAGTGGCAACAGTTGTTGAACGAGAACTTGGGACGACTGAATAATTGAATGAACAAATCATCACAAAAAAGCTGCTTCTTTTAAGTGGGGCAGTTTTTTGCTCTTAAAGCTTATGAATACAGTTTAAACGGTTAAATCAGTTGATATGACAATTATATTTTAAAACTAAAATATTCAAATCAATTTATAATATATAATATTTATGACGGTGAGGGGGGATTACAGATGATTACAATTTTAACCGTTGATGATGATCCACATATTCGGGAACTGTTACGCCTTTACATACAAAAAGAAGGCTTTCGTTCCATTGAAGCAGTTGATGGACAACACGCCTTAGATATTTTAGCTAAAGAGCGTATCCATTTGGCAATCGTTGATATTATGATGCCTAATGTTGATGGTTATGAACTGTGCGAACAAATCCGCAAAACATATGATATTCCAGTGATGATGTTAACCGCGAAACGTGAACTCGTTGATAAAGAAAAAGCTTATTTAGCGGGGACGGATGATTATGTGATTAAACCGTTTGAACCAAAAGAAGTTATTTTTCGAATTAAAGCTTTATTAAGACGTTTTCAAATGATTAGTGAAGAAGTGATAACGATCGGTCAGGTAGCTATTAACCGTAAAAGCTTTGCTGTCGAATTTAACGGCAAAACAGTCGTCCTCCCATTAAAAGAATTTGAATTGCTTGCTCAAATGGCCAGTTATCCAGGGAGAACATTTACAAGAGAACAGCTGATCGAACTTGTCTGGGGCAGTGAGTTTTCTGGAAGTGACCGAACCGTTGATGTGCATATTAAACGACTCCGTGAACGATTTCATGAGCAAGATGAATTTTCCCTTGAAACAGTTCGTGGTCGTGGCTATAAATTAGTCGTTCATTCATAAACTCACCGTTATTTGGAGGAAATGTTATGCAAACATTGTACGTCCGTATGATCATCACGACAATGTTCATTATGTTTGTTAGCGCATTTATTGGGTTTCTTGCGACAAATTTATATTATCACTTTAAATTAAAGCCGCAAAACGACGCTAAAGTTACTGAAATTGCTCAAAATGTCGTCAATATTTATGAACAAAGTGATCATCAAGATATTCATTTATATTTATCGTCAATGGCGCATTTAGGTTATACATTTGTACTTTTTGAACATGAGCACCGGGCACGAATATTTGGTGTAACGATTGATGTACAAAAAATACCCGATGGGGTAGTTAAATCCGTTATTGATGGCGATACTTATCATGGGATTAGAGATTATCCATGGCATCCACTTGTCACTGGATTTTTTAATAATGAAATAACGAATACAGTCGGGGTACCGATTCGAGTTGATGGTGAAAGACAAGCATTATTTGTGCGTCAAGATACCTTACAACAATTCGGTGAATTCCGAATTTTTTTAGTCTACTTGCTACTGATTACACTTTTAATTAGTTTTATAAGTATCCTTTTAAGTACACGTTATCTCGTTAAACCGATTAAAGACTTAACGTTAGCGACAAATAAAATTGCCGGTGGAAATTACCATGTGAAATTAAATGTCCAAAGACAAGACGAAATTGGTCGTTTAGCAGAGGACTTTACCCGCATGAGTAGTAACTTAGCTAAAACAGAAGAAAAACGTCAAACATTTGTCTCAAGTGTATCTCACGAAATACAATCACCTTTAACATCCATTCAAGGGTTTTCGCAAGCGTTAAGGGAAGAAGAATTGACGAAGGAAGACAGGGATCATTATTTATCAATTATTGAAAAAGAAAGT
>DATGTA010000028.1:0-25757 GCA_035302085.1 Bacillota bacterium | reverse complement strand
TGTTTGCACAACTTGATCAGTTGCATCGTAAATACCTACAGGACCTGCCAGCATATCAATCGATACTTGGCCCGTAATTAACATTGACAAACTCTTTAAAATTAATGTTGTCGTTTCATACGTTTGCACAAAACCGTACTTAAATGTTTTAATAAATGATTTTTCGATCCCTTGATAAACACCAATTTGTCCAATCGTAATTTCCGAACCATCTATTTCAACCGCTTGCTCGGGTTGTGGTGTTACTTCAAGATTAAATGTCTCACTGCCTCTAGCAACGACCATTGCTAATGATTCATTGGGATGTTCTCTAACAATCTCCGTAAAGGCGTTCCATGAAGAAATAGCTATCCCTTCAATTTCAATAATTTCATCATTCGCCTGAAAACCCGCCATATCTGCTGGACTATTTTCCACAACATCAGCGATCACTGCTTTTTCCGTTGGCGTTCCATGAATGAATCCTAAAATAATAAAAATCGTAATGGCTAATAAAAAATTCATTAGTGGGCCAGCGAAAAGTTGCATCGCACGTTGTGGGACTGTTTTTGAGGCAAATTGCCGATCATAAGGGGCAATTTGATTTTCAAGTTCATCCATTACAAAATAAGCTTGACGATCAACATTGAAAGTTAGCCGTTCATCATGTTCACCAATTTCATAACCTTCAATAATTAATTCATGATCTAAATCTGACCGTTCAACTTCAATGACACGAGCATTTGGGTGCTTTGATTTATTGTTAACGATTATTTTATTGACGAGCCCTTGTTCATTAAATTCTAAACCGATATGGTGACCTGCTCTTAACTCAATGATCTCAGGATCTTCACCTGCGACCCGCACATAACCACCAATTGGGAGTAAGCGGATCGTATAGACAGTCTCATCCCTTTTAAATGAAAACATTTTTGGGCCAAATCCAATCGCAAATTCTCGCACAAGCATGCCGGCACGTTTAGCAAAAATTAAATGTCCGAACTCATGAACGAATACGAGTAGCCCAAACATAAATATAAATGCAATAACAGTCTTCAACTTAAGCACCCTCCTAGCTATATTAGCTAACCCAATTTCAAACAATGATTTAAATGAACTGGACAATATACAATATCGGCAAAACAAAGATTAAACTATCAAGGCGATCAAGAATTCCCCCATGGCCTGGTAATAGTTGCCCTGAATCTTTTATCTCATAATGCCGTTTATACGCTGATGCGACAAGATCACCAATTTGTCCAAAAATAGAAATTAATAAAGTGACACCGATGAGCAAATAAGTTGGAATAGAAAATGGATAAACAAACTGAAAAATCGTTGCGACAATGATCGCTAAAACTAAACCACCAACGGCTCCTTCAATCGTTTTATTCGGACTAATTTTTGGCCAAAGTTTTCGCTTGCCAAATAAATAACCCGAAAAATAAGCACCTGTATCTGTTGCCCAAATGGTGAATAAAATAAACAACAAATAATTAAGCCCGAGTAGACGTGCATGCATAAAAAAATAAAAACCCATACTTATATATATTAACGTGACAACAAAAAATCCTACATCCGTAAAAGTAAATTTATTTTTGGAAATAACTGTATAAATAACGAGTAAAAGTGTGAGTATCATAAGGACATTAACTTTAGGTAACGACGTCTGTTGCCACGCTTCCGGTAATAGGATAATCCATAAACTTACAGTGACTAATCCGATTGGAATAAAAAAACTCTCTTTCGTCGGATACATTTTTAACAATTCAAACAAACCAATCGTCGCCATTAAATATGTTAATAATATAAATGGCCAGTTTCCATATAATACGATCGGAATAAAGACGATTAATACGATGACAGCTGTCATTATTCGCTGTTTCATATTAAACCCCACCATATCGTCGAATACGTTTTTCATAATCATACAATGCTTCCATAAAAGTTGCTTGATTAAAATCCGGCCATAGAACATCTGTAAACCAAAATTCCGTATAAGCTAATTGCCATAATAAAAAGTTACTTAGCCGTTGTTCCCCACTTGTGCGAATTAATAAATCAGGATCACAAATATTATTCGTATACAAATATTTCGAAAAACATTGTTCATCAAGGGAATCGACTGACAATTGTTTCCCATCAACGTCCGATATAATTTGTTTAATCGCTCGAATAATTTCGTTGCGACCACCATAATTAAATGCAAAATTTAATAATAATCCATCATTATGTTTCGTTTTCTCGATTGCATGGGCAACCGCATCTTGAGTAAACAGTGGAATTTGATTAAGGTCACCGATAACAGATACTTTTACATTATTATCCATCAATTCGGGTAAATATTTGTTTAAAAATAATTTTGGTATTTTCATTAAATAGTCTACTTCTGTTGTCGGTCGTTTCCAATTTTCAGTTGAAAATGCATAAAGCGTCAAAATCTTAATATTTAGTTTCGAAGCTACTTTCGTTATATCCCGAACCGTATTCATACCTTCTTTATGACCAGCAATCCGCGGTAATCGACGTTTTTTAGCCCAACGTCCATTCCCATCCATAATAATTGCGACATGTTCCGGAAGATTGGCTAATTCAACCGTTTTCGTTTGTTCTGTTTGTTCGTTTTTAAAAAATGGAAGTTTCATTGGCCTTTAGTCCTCCACATACTGTTACTATTCGTTTGTTTTTATAAATATTCGTAAATATAAATAACAGTATTATTGATATAGTACATTTAAAATGATGAGTCTTCATTATATCACTATAGAAGAAAAAGTTTAACAAGAAAATAAAAGCCCACTTATTAACAAGGTGGGCAAAAGTCTATCACTTAAGAAGTTAATTGAGTTATACTTCCATTATTTCGGCTTCTTTATTTTTCGCTAATTGTTCAATTTTCTCGATAAAATCATCCGTTGCTTTTTGGACATTGTTTTCTGCTGCTCGTAATTCATCTTCCGTCATGTCACCATTTTTCTCAGCTTTTCTATATTGTTCATTCGCTTCACGCCGAGCATTACGAACTTGAATGCGGGCTTCTTCTGCATATTTTCCAACGACTCGAGTTAATTCTTTTCTTCTCTCTTCGGTTAAAGCAGGTATGTTAATGCGAATAACATTACCATCATTTGATGGTGTTAAGCCTAAATCTGCTTTTAAAATAGCTTTTTCAATGTTATCGATTGCTGTTTTATCAAAAGGTGTAATAACGAGTAAACGAGCTTCAGGTGCCGAAACCGTTGCTAATTGATTAAGCGGTGTATATGTTCCGTAATATTCAACCGTCACTGTATCTAAAAGGCTTGTATTTGCGCGTCCTGCTCGTACCGTTGCTAAACTTCTTGTAAAAGCTTGTACAGCTTGTTCCATTTTTTCACGTGTTTGTTTCATATAGTCAGCCATCTTATTTCCCCCTTATCGTCGTTCCGATCGTTTCACCTAGAACGACTCGTTTAATATTGCCTTCTTCAGTAATTGAAAAGACGATGAGTGGAATATCGTTATCCATGCATAATGTAGATGCGGTTGAATCCATAACACCTAATCCTTCATTCAACATATCCATAAAGGAAAGCTCTTCATATTTATGAGCATCTTTATTAAACTTTGGATCATCTGAATAAACACCGTCAACATTATTTTTAGCCATTAAAATAACTTCAGCTTCAATTTCAGCTGCTCTTAAAGCCGCTGTTGTATCTGTTGAAAAATATGGATTACCTGTACCAGCAGCAAAAATAACAACGCGGCTTTTTTCCAAATGTCGAATAGCTTTTCTGCGTATATACGGTTCAGCAACTTGGCGCATTTCTATCGATGTTTGTACACGTGTTGGGATCCCCATTGATTCTAAACTATCTTGCAAGGCTAAAGAATTCATAATCGTTGCAAGCATCCCCATATAATCTGCTGTTGTGCGATCCATTCCCATTTCACTACCGACCTTGCCACGCCAAATATTGCCACCGCCGACAACAACAGCAATTTCTACCCCTAAATGGGCAACTTCTTTTATTTGTTTGGCAATCGATTGAATAACTGTTGGTTCAATACCATAGCCATGTTCACCACTTAACGCCTCACCACTTAACTTTAAAACAATTCTTTCAAACTGAGTTTTAGTCATGATTACCTCCAAAGCAATGGTTTTATGTAAAATTTGTTTGAGAATAGGGAACAACTATGTGTTCCCTACAAAAATAATTAATTATTTTTCATTTGACTCATGACTTCTTCAGCAAAATCTTCTTCACGTTTTTCCATGCCTTCGCCAACTTCATAGCGAACGAACGTTTTTACCGTTGCATCATGTTGTTTGACGTACTTTTCAACGGTTACATCCGGATCTTTAACGAATTCTTGTTCAAGTAAGCATATTTCCTCAAAAAATTTACCTAAACGGCCTTCGACCATTTTTTCTACAATATGCTCTGGCTTACCTTCATTAAGTGCTTGTGTTTTTAAAACTTCTCTCTCTCGACTGACTTCATCTTCTGATACTTCCTCACGGTTTGTATATTGAGGATTAACAGCAGCCACATGCATCGCTACATCTTTAGCAACTGCTTCATCTGATGTACCTTCAAGAAGTGTTAAAACACCGATACGACCACCCATATGTGTATACTCACCAAACGTATCTGTATCAGTTTTTTCAAGCATTGCAAATCGTCGTAAGGAAATCTTTTCACCAATTTTAGCAATCTTTGAGTTAATGTATGCATCTAATGTTTCATTTGTTTGTGTAAATGTTTGGTCTAACGCTTCAGCGACATCTTTTGGTTCATTCGTAATAATATGTTTACCAATGTCAGCTAAAAGTTGTTGAAATTCTTCATTTTTCGTGACGAAATCTGTTTCACAGTTCACTTCGATTAATACAGCTTTATTACCATCAGTTTCAATATATGTTGAACCTTCTGCAGCAATTCGATCAGCTTTTTTGGCAGCTTGTGCAACACCTGTTTCACGTAAATGATCGATCGCTTTTTCAATATCGCCGTTTGTTTCTTCAAGTGCTTTTTTACAATCCATCATTCCCGCACCTGTACGCTCACGTAATTCTTTTACCATTTTAGCAGTAATAGCCATTAATGTATCCTCCTAAATTTTATTATCAATCGTTTTCCAACTATCTAGAAAAAAGGTGATAGAAGGTTGTCACCTTTATCACCTCAACACACATAACAAATGGTCAATTATTCAGCTTGTTCAGAGACTTCTTCGGGTTCTTTGCCGGTAACTTCTTCCGCTTGTTCATCTTTAGCAGCTGATTGTTTTTGCTCGTCTGTTTCTTGTGTGACTTGCTCAGCTTCCTCAGCTTGACTGCCTTGTTTACCTTCTAAAACGGCATCAGCCATTTTTGAAGATAATAATTTTATCGCACGAATCGCATCATCATTAGCTGGAATGACATAGTCGATCTCGTCTGGGTCACAATTTGTATCAACAATACCGATAATTGGAATGTTTAATTTTCGTGCCTCAGCAACAGCTATGTTTTCTTTACGTGGGTCAATGATAAATACAGCATCTGGTAATTTATTCATTTCCTTAATCCCACCAAGAAACTTAACAAGACGGTCTTTTTCCCGGAGTAACTCAACAACTTCCCGTTTAGGTAATACTTCAAATGTTCCGTCTTCTTCCATCTTTTCAATTTCTTTCAAACGATTAATACTTTTACGAATCGTTTTGAAGTTTGTTAATGTACCACCAAGCCAGCGCTGATTCACATAAAACATGCCTGAACGAGTAGCCTCTTCATAAACGGTATTTTGGGCTTGTTTTTTCGTTCCAACAAATAATAATGTTCCATCATTAGCGGCTAAATCTCTAACAAATTTATACGCTTCATTAATTTTCTTGACTGTTTTTTGTAAGTCAATGATGTAAATACCGTTACGCTCTGTAAAAATGTATTTTTTCATTTTCGGATTCCAACGGCGTGTCTGATGCCCGAAATGAACACCAGCTTCTAAAAGTTGTTTCATTGATATGACTGACATATTTTTTCCTCCTATTTGGTTTCTTCCTCCGTTTAGATCATTTTTGAACATTGACCATTAATTGGCACCACATGTCCAAATCCTTAAACGTGTGTAATTGAAGTCATTTAAATTCACCAAAAGTAAATATAACATATCATCAATAGACAATCAAGAAATAAATCATTTATTTTGTTGAAAACGTAAAATTAAATCAACTTCTGTTTTACCACAATTTAATGTTTGAGCAATTTCTTCATTTGAGAGGCCCTTTTCATACAATTGAAAGATTTGGCCATGTAATGATGGCTCATATTTATCTTCCACATCTACAGCTAATAATGGTTGTTCATCGGTTGTAACATCAGTGATCGTTTGTTCAAATGTAGATGTTCGTCGTTCATTATTAAGTGGTTGTTGTGAGATGTCCACTTCTTTTTCTATTATTTGATTTGTTTGTTTACTAAATCTCTTGTCATTGAGTGTCTGTTGCAATTGCTCATTTTCTTCTTTAATCGAAACTAACGTTTTCTCAAGAAGCTCTTTAACGTTTGGAAGATTTAAATCTTGAAGTGATTGGAAACGTTTATACAAATAAACGATAACTAATAATGTAATGATGTGTATGATAATACTTATGATCATAAATAATTTAACCATAAAGACCCCTTCTAACGAGTAAAATCGATATGTTGTCCGAGATATGGGTGTGTAACAGCATCTTTAGCTGATGCATGTTTTTCAGAATGTTCTTCGTCTGCATCCTCATCTTTTGACATTTGTTCTTGCTCATTTTCATCATCAGGCATTACTTTCTTACCGATTGTTTCTTCAAACTCACGTACTTGTCGACGCTTAATGATTTCATCACGCAATTGATGTTGGGCAAGAGTTTCTTGAAATCGTTGATTTTGTTTTGAGAGTTGATCTTGAAGTTGACCAGCGTCTTGGGTACGTGGTAAAGCCACTTGTAATTCAACAGATTTCCAACTCACGTACGTTCAACACCTTTCATGCTATTTATATCGATTAAACGATACAAAAGTTAATTTGGGTGGGTGACGATTTCGTTTCCTTCTATTGTAACATAAACGTAACTAAATTCAGACTGAAAATTACGTTTATATTTACCAAAGGCAACAATGACTTGTGGATATAATGTTTGTCTAATAACTAACTTGGGGCGATTGACAGTGGTCATTTTTTTCTCAAGCTCGTTTAATTGATCATTCACTCGTTTTAATTGATTGTTCGTTTCAGCCAATGAATGTTTTTGTTTTTTTACCATCGCTTTAATTTTTGGGTTGTTAAGTAGTTTATGATTTTTCAATTTATCACCAATCATGTTTAATTGATGTAAACGTTTCTCATGATGCTCTTTTTCTTCAAGTAATTTTTCTTTAGTTGCAAAATAATCGACGGGCAATGTAAAGTTAATCGATGTTTTAGTACTTAAGCGATTACCGACATCTTTTGCCTCAATTAATTGACGAGCTGTTATTGATCCCCCGATAATACTTCCAATTTTACAAATGACTTGCTCTGAGGCAACACAGACACTGTGAACGATTGATTGTTCGACATAAAGCGATCCTTCTGTTTGTACGTGACCTTGGTTAATATATCCTAAATGAACATCGCCACCAGCAACAATTTCCCCTTTTTGTAAGCCGGCTAAACCTTCTGAAATAAAGACAGAACCACCTGCCTCGATATGGGCTGCCTCAACAATTCCATAAATTTTCACATCACCACCCGCTTTTACCCGATAACCTGTTGGTACATCACCACGGATCGTAATTGAACCGACAAAATCTAGATTACCCGTTTTCATCGACAAACTTTCATTCACTTCATAAACAGGTTGAACGTCAATTAAATGGTTATCAATACTTATTTGACCTTCAGCGGATGCGTAAAAAGACTTGTCTGCTTCATGATAAGTAACGTTTTTTCCTGGACGCATTTTCACAATTTTTCCCGGCTTATGGCGTACTTTTTCACCGTAGATATTTATGCCATCCGTTCCTTCGTCTGGATCGATAATTGTTGCTAACTTTTCCCCTTCTTTTACGGTTGGGATACGGATAATGTCCCGAAAATCTAGTTTTTCATCAGGTGAAACTTTAACATGTTCATCACTTTCAACTTCATATACGATGTAACCGTCTTTTCCATTGATCGCTTGTTGACCATTAGAAATTGTCATTGGAAAATGTGATGTTGTTAATTTTTGGGTTAATCGTCTAATGGCTTGTTCATCAATTCCAAAAACAATATTATGCGCTCGTAAAAAGTCATGAAAGTCAGTTTCATTGAAAGGTTCATCATTTGCTTGTTTTACATTCGTACAACTTATCGTAGCCGACATCGCATCTTTGGAAACTTTAATGGTAAAGATCGTTTTCAATCGCTCACTCGGCATAATATCGCTCACTCCTTAATATTATTTTAGTTAAACAACGATAAATCTTTTAAAGCATCTTTCATTTTAAAAAGCGCTTGTTTATGAATCTGGGAAATTCGTGATGTCGTTAAAGATAATACTTCACCAATTTCTGTCATTGTCAATTCATCATGATAAAATAGACTAATCACTAGTTGTTCATTTTTGTTTAACGTTTTAATCGCCTCGGCGACCTCTTGTTCCATTTCAGTTTTTAAAACATGTTCATCAGGTGTTTCGTTTTCATGATCGGGGATAATATAGCTAATACTATCAAATTCATCATCTGTTGACTCATTTGTTCGTTGATCGATTGATAACACATTGGCAAACAGTGAATTTTTAACCGTTTCTTCGACTTCTGCAGGCGATATTTTCAACTGTTTAGCAATTTCTGAGACGCTCGGTTTTCTTTGCAGTTTTTGCTCCAGTTGTTCTGAAACTTGTTCAACTTGTTTGGTCTTCTCCCTTAATGAGCGTGGGAGCCAATCTTCTCTACGCAGACCATCGATAATGGATCCTCTTATTCTAAATGAAGCATATGTGTCAAATTTCAATTCACGACTTGGTTCAAATCTTTTAATTGCGTCAAAAAGGCCCATATAAGCTAAGCTTATGAGATCATCTTTTTGGACTGATTTAGGTAAATGAGCTAATAACCGTTCAACATGGAAATTAACTAAATAATTATATTGTTTCACAAGGTCATTAGCAGCTTCCATATCTCGATCACTAAGCCATTTATCCCACAGTTTTTTATTAGGAGATGCTGTCATTGACACTTAATCACTCCTTCTTTACCTAACACACATTAAATACATGTTTCACCTTGATTAACTGTCCTTACATTTAAACAACCTGTTGCTGGATCAAATTCAATCGTTCGACCACTACTACCACCAACATCTTTCGCAACAACAGGTATATTTAATTGTTGTAATGCTTCTTCAACAGCCTCAACATTTCTTGGACCGATCCGCATGACATTAGAGTTTGTCGATAATTTAAACATTTGTGCACCACCAGCAATTTTTGCTTTTAATGCATAAGATCGTGCACCATTTTTTTCCAATTGTTCAACTAAATACGGAATGGCTGTATTGGCGTATTTATAAATATTAAAATTTTTTTCTTTCGTTAAATTTGCATCTGGTAACATGATATGTGCTAAACCAGCAAGTTTTTGTGATAAATCATAAATGACGACACCGACACATGAACCTAATCCTGTCGTACGAATTTTATTAGGGGCTTTGGCAATATTCAAATCTGAAATACCGACTCGAATAACGGTTGCTTGTTTATGCATCATGATATATTCCTAAACTCGTAAATATTTTTTCGAGAGATTGCGGTTCTGGTAATAGAAAAAAATGACCTGTGATCCCATCGATTGTCGCATCATTTATTTCTGTATTAATAACAATTGCATAATCAGATACTCGAGATAATTCAACAAGTCCAACCGTTAGTATCGCACCAGCCATATCAATCGCTAAATGTGGGATGGATGGACGAATATCAAGTTTAAGAAAATCAGACAATGCTGTTAAATATGCCCCCGTAATGATGTTAGCTGACTCTTTTAATGCGGAAAATGCTAGTGGATCAACTGTCTCTCCTTGTAAATTAATGGACGGATCATTGACCATTTGTTGTATTAATTTTTCTGACTCTTCAATTGACAACATAAAAAAGACTGAACCTGATAAGTCACCTGTTATTTCAAAAAACATCCCAACAATAAGTTGTTCTGGTCCTCCGACAATATCCATCATCTCATCAAAGTTGACGATATTGACAATCGGCACATCCATATGAACTTGTTTGTCAATCAATTGTGCCATCGAAGTAGCCGCATTACCTGCCCCAATGTTGCCAATCTCTTTTAAAATGTCAATATGCATGTTTGTTAATTTACTCGGTTCCATAAATTTATCCTTCCACAGATTTTAATTCATCGATTTCTTGTGTCGTCAAAACTTTTGCCAAATCTAGCAAAATAAGTAAACGATCTTCTAATTTAGCAACGCCTGAAATATAGTTAACATCGATTGAACCAACGACTGATGGCGCAGGTTCGATTGCCTCTTCAGGAATATCGATAACATCATTCGCCGCATCAACGATTAAACCGACTTCTTTTTCGTCAATATAAGTAACGATAATACGTGTGGCATCGGTATATTCAGACTCTGGTAAATTAAACCGGTTTCTTAAATCGATCACAGGTGTAACAACACCCCGTAAGTTAATAACCCCCTTGACAAAATCAGCGACTTGGGGAACACGTGTAATTGTAAGCATCCGTTCAATAGAGCCTACTTGATTAACAGATAAAGCATATTCTTCATCAGCTAACTGAAAGACAATTACTTTTTGATCATTGATCACTTCTTGTGTCATGAAAATACCTCCTAATTATTTAATAAGTGCATTACTATCAATAATAAGTGCAACTTCCCCGTCTCCTAAAATAGTTGCTCCTGAAATAGCAAATATATTTGTTAAATAGTTACCGAGTGACTTTAAGACAACTTCTTGTTGCCCGATAAACGAATCGACAACTAAACCTGTCATCTTATCACCTTGTTTGACGATGACGATAGAGTAATAATCATTATCTTTAGCGTCGCCGGTAGGTACCGCAAAAATTTCGTTTAGAAATGCTAAGGGAACGACTTTGCCGCGAAAATGGATCACTTTTTTATGATGGGCATTTAAAATATCATCTTTATGAACAATCGCTGTTTCTAAAATAGATGATAAGGGAATAGCATATTTTTCTTCACTTAATTCAACGAGCAAGACGGATATAATTGATAATGTTAAAGGTAGTTGAATTGAGAAGACGGAACCTTTGCCAGGAGTTGAATCAATTGAAATACTACCACCTAACATCTCAATCGTTGTTTTAACAACATCTAACCCTACCCCTCGTCCAGAAACATCTGATACTTCATCTGATGTTGAAAAACCGCTTTCCATAATAAGTTCATAAATTTGTTGATCAGATAATAAACGGGCATCATCTTCAGCAATAACATCTTTAGCTATTGCACTTGCTAAAACTTTGTCTTTATCAATCCCTGCTCCATCATCACTAATTTCAATAAAGACATGATTGCCACTATGAAATGCTTTTAATTGAATCGTTCCTTGAGCAGGCTTGCCCTCACTCATTCTTTCCTCGGGCATTTCGATTCCATGGTCCATTGCATTACGAATAAGATGGACGAGTGGATCACCAATTTCATCAATTACCGTTCGATCAAGTTCAGTTTCAGCACCAATAATTTCTATGTTAACATCCTTTTCTAATTCACGTGATAGCTGGCGGATCATCCGTGGGAATCGATTAAACACTTGATCAATTGGGACCATTCGCATGTTTAAAATAATATTTTGTAAATCACCCGAAACACGTGTCATTCGTTCGACTGTTTCTCGTAAATCCGAATGGTCGAGGTCTTGGGAAATTTGTTCAAGACGTCCACGATCGATGACGAGTTCTTCAAACAAATTCATTAAAATATCGAGACGCTCAATGTTAACCCGAATGGTTTTACGGGCTGGTGCAGTTGCTGTTGTTTGCGGTGTTTTCGGAGCAACTGTCTCTTTTTCAGCCTCTTTTTTCTTTTCTACTTGACGCTGTTGCCCATACGTCTCAAATGAAAACGGGTGAATGTTGATCGTTTTAATTTCAGACACTTTGGAAATTTTGTCTTTAATCTCATCTGCTTCCTTATATGAAACTAAAATGAGTGCAAACGTTAAATCAAAATTTTCTTCTTCTAAATCTGTTACCGATGGTTCTGACTTAATAATTTCACCAAGTTGCTCAAGTACTTCAAACACCATGAAAACTCGTGCACCTTTTAATAAACAATTTTCACTTAATTCAATCGTTATTTCATAATTTGTATAACCTTGCTCAACTGACTCTTGTAAGATTGTTCGTTCAAATTCATCTAAAGATTGAATCGTCTGTAATTGTCCGGTCTCAATTGTTTGTTGAGATGGCTTTACTTCTTCTGGTGTTTGTTCGATGCCATTGTTTTGAACGATTTGTTTTAAAGAACCCATAATCATTGAAACATCTTGTTCACCTGAGCCACCACTTGCAATATCATCAATCATTGCATTTAAATAATCACTTGCATCAAAAACAACATCAATTAAATTCGCCGTGACTGTCAGTTCATCATTTCGAATCGCATCAAACACTTCTTCTAAATCATGGGTTAAGTCTGCTAAGTTTTGATAGCCCATTGTAGCGGACATTCCTTTTAATGTATGAGCAGCCCGGAAAATTTTTTCAATAATATCTTCGTTTTCAGGATTTTTTTCAAGCTCGAGGACTTCTTCATTAATTGTTTCTAAATGTTCCATACTCTCATCAATAAAAACGTCTAAATATTGTGATGTATCCACAATCTATCCCCTCCTAGTGTCTTTAATTAATTGTTCAATAGATTCGCCAATATGATCAATTGAAATAATCTTATCAACTTGATTTGTTTCGATCGCAGCTTTTGGCATCCCATATACTACAGCTGATTGTTCAGATTCTGCTATAACGATTGTATGGTGATCATGTTGTTTCATTTGTTTAATGCCATTTGCTCCATCTTTACCCATTCCTGTCAACACAAGGGCAATTTTATTTGTTTGGGCTAACTGTCCAACAGATTCAAATAAAACATCTACTGACGGGCGATGATTATTGACGAAATCATCCTTTGTTAGTTCAATCACTTGTGTTTGATCAACTTGTTTAACTTTCATATGAAAATCCCCTGGAGCGATATATGCTGTTTGACGTTCAATCACTTCACCATGCTCTGCTTCTTTAACAGTAATATTTGCTAACATATTTAAACGATCGGCCAAAGAACGAGTAAATCCGGCTGGCATATGTTGCACAATTAAAAATGATGCGTTTATATGTTTTGAGAAATATGTAAGCACTTTTTGTAACGCTCTTGGACCACCTGTTGATGTCCCAATCGCTATGATCGTATTGTCATATTTCGGATCAAATTGTTCTTCATCATCGATTTTGATTGATTGTGACTGTTTTTTAATATTCGCATGAGTAGCTGTAATTACTTTAGCGATAATTTCCTCTTTAATCGTATGAATGTCTAAAGAGATTGGTCCTGAAGGTTTCGTAATAAAATCAACCGCTCCCATTGATATCGCTTGTAACGTTTTTTTAGCTCCGTCAGTTGTACTGCTAGAGATCATTAATACGGGTAGTGGATGATTTAACATAATTTTCTCTAACGTTGTTAAACCATCCATCACAGGCATTTCGACATCTAATGTGACAACATCGGGTGATAATGTGTTTATTTTATTTAAGGCATCTTGACCATTTCTAGCCGTACCAATCACTTGAATACGAGCATCACTTTGTAAAATATCACTGATGACTTTTCGCATAAAGGCTGAATCATCAACGATGAGCACACGGATTTTTTTATCCAAAATGATCACCTCTTCGTTAAGAGTAATTTAAATTTATCAATAAATGATAATTTATTATTATGATTGTCTGTTCGTTTTTTTGTTAGAAAGTGGTGAGTCATTTGCCGAATCCCCCTTGCCATCGAAGAACGCTTGCGATTCATTAATAATGGTGTTTGTTTCATGACCGCATCTGTCACTTTTGGGTCATAAGGTAAGTAACCTAATGCTTGTACTTCATAATTTAAAAATTGTTTAACGACATTTTGGAAGCGTTTCATCGTTTGTTCACCTTGTTTTTTTGAGGTCATTCGATTCATAATTAAGTATATTGGTATCGTTTGATCGAGTGTTAAAATATGTTTGATCATTCCGTATGCATCGGTAATTGATGTCGGTTCAGGCGTCGTCACTACAAAGCATTCATCAGATGCGAGGATAAAAAACAAACTATCCTGACTCGCCCCTGCCCCGAGATCAAAAATAATATAGTCATAGTATCTTTGAATATTTTCATATTGTTTGAGGAAATAATTTGCATCATCATTCGATAAGGCGAACAGTTGTTCTAAAGTGTTTCCTCCTGCAATGTAAGAAATATTATTTGGCCCTCGTTCGACGATCGTATCAATTGGCATACGCTGTTTAATCATGTCAATAATCGTATATTTTGCACTAAGGCCGAGTA
This sequence comes from Bacillota bacterium, assembly GCA_035302085.1. Taxonomy (GTDB): domain Bacteria; phylum Bacillota; class Bacilli; order Bacillales; family Amphibacillaceae; genus CALAMD01. The sequence continues at coordinate 11,185 of DATGTA010000028.1, read as the reverse complement.
ATATATCGATATTTCCCATACCAACATCTAAATCAATTAATAAAACCGACTTTTGTTGATTAATTAACTCTAAGGTAAAGTTAACGGCAATATTTGATTTACCGACCCCCCCTTTCCCACTCACGATTGCTATTGTATGGCCTTTATGATCATTTAGTTTTTGTTTGAGCGATTGGCGTAAATACTTAGCTTGGTCATGATTCATAATATTCACTCATTATATATTGGCTCATTTGCGATGGTGTAGGTATGATAATATCGTTGGGGACATCTTGACCATTTGTTAAATATGCTATATCAACATCATCTTTTAACCCGATATTTAACAAACTCCCATATTGTCGCGTTTCATCCACTTTTGTAAAGATTATCTTTTTATTCTTAATATGGGAAAACTGATCAAATGCATAAAGAACATCTGAGTACTTAGCAGTTAAAGCCATGACCAAAAATACTTCCGTATGGTCTGTCGCCTCGATATATTCTGTTAACTCATCAACATAATTACTCTGGCGAAAATTACGTCCAGCCGTATCAACGAAAATTAAATCAGCAAATGATAACTTATTTATGGCTCGTTTATAATCATCAAGTGAATAAGCAACTTCAAGTGGTACTTCTAAAATCCGGGCATATGTTTTCAATTGTTCAATCGCTGCAATCCGATATGTGTCTGTTGTAATAAATGCAACAGACTTATTAGCTTCAAGTAAACTTTTAGCAGCCAATTTAGCAATTGTAGTCGTTTTCCCTACGCCTGTTGGACCGATAAGTTGAACAATTCGTGTCGTTGGCTGGATACCGGAAAATGATATATGTGTTAAGTGGTCTTCAATCCATGTTTTTATATCTGTAATGATTTGATCAATTGGCACATTTAAGGAATCTTCATGCTTTTGTTCAATTTGTTGGATCATTTGTTGAGCGGTTTCTTGCTCAACTTCTTGATTGATTAAATAATCATAAAACAACTGATAGCTTTGGGTAAACGACTGGTCATTTGCTGAATTTTGTTGTTCCAGCATTTTTCGTAAATGTTTTATTTCAGAGACAATATTTTGTTGATTGGTATCGTGTAAATGGCTCCGATTAAATAAATCTTCTTGGCGAATTTTACGTGATTTAGGTTTTTCTTGTTGCCGAACAATTGGTTGTGGGTCAAGGGCGGCAACGACTTCTACACGTGGTTTTTTAAAGATACCGAAGAGGCCACCACTTTTGACCTCTTTTGATTGTAAGATCACCGCATCTTTACCTAACTGTGTACGAATTTGTTGCATCACTTCAGGCATTGTTTTTGCTGTAAATTTTTTTACCTTCAATTGATTTTCACCACCCCTACACTTTCAACTTCAACATGTGGTTCTAATTCATTGTACGATAAGACAACAACATCTGGTGCAAACCTTTCAATAAGTTGTTTAACATGCATACGAATGGCCGGTGAACAAATAATAATCGGTGTTGCTTCTTGCAATCTTACTTGCTCAATCACTTCATGTGCTGCTTGAATAATTGTTTGCTGTTTCTCAACATCAAGCGATAAATATTGGCCATGTTCTGATTGTTGAATATGATCAAGTAGCATTTGTTCAATATCATTGGCAAGTGTAACCACTTTTAATGATTCGTTATTATTTAAATATTGTGCGGTTATTTGGGTCGCTAATGATTGTCTAACATATTCTGTTAAAAGGTTTGTATCATTGGTCATTTTGGAAAAGTCAGCTAATGTTTCAAAAATCACTGGTAAATTGCGCACAGATATATTTTCTTTTAAAAGATTTGCTAACACTTTTTGCACATCACCAATCGCCAAAGGCTCTGGAGTAACTTCTTCAACGAGTATCGGATTATTTTCAGCTAAATGGTCGATGAGTTGTTTTGTTTCTTCACGACCTAATAAAAGATGTGCATGCTTTTTGATCACTTCTGTTAAATGTGTTGAAATAACTGACGGCGGATCAACAACCGTATAACCATATAATTCAGCATCTTCTTTACTGTCTGAACTAATCCACTTCGCCGGTAAACCAAAAGCAGGTTCAGTCGTATCAATTCCCTCAATCGAATCATCGTCAATGTCTGGTGACATCGCTAAATAATGATCGAGTAAAATTTCACCTTTTGCTACTTCATTTCCCTTTATTTTTAACCGGTATTCATTTGGTTCTAATTGAATGTTGTCACGAATACGAACGACTGGAATAACGATGCCTAATTCGATCGCTAATTGCCGGCGAATCATAATGACACGATCGAGTAAATCGCCGCCTTGGCTTGCATCAACGAGTGGAATTAACGTATAGCCAAATTCAAACTCAATTGGATCCATACTCAAAAGCTCAACAACATTTTCAGGTTCTTGTAAAGCACTCGTTTCAGCCTCAGCTGCTTCAACATCATCATCGACATCATCGTCATCGGACCGCCGCTCAAGTAAATAACCACTGATCGCTAAAATACTGGCAATTGATGTCGTTAAGAAAAATTTAATTGGTGTTAAACCTAATAAAAAAATCGTGCCAGCTGCAATGTATAGTAATTTAGGATATTGCAACAATTGATCCGTCACATCGCTTCCTAAATTACCTTTAGTTGAGACGCGAGTAACAACAATTCCTGTAGCCGTTGCGATTAATAAGGCAGGAATTTGGCTCACAAGTCCATCACCTACGGTTAAACGCATATATGTTTGCACAGCTTCTTGAAATGTAAAGCCCATTTGGACCATCCCAATAATAAGCCCGAAAATAATATTCACAAGAACGATAACAATTCCAGCTATCGCATCGCCTTTAACGAATTTACTCGCTCCATCCATGGCCCCGTAAAAATCTGCTTCTTGTTCAACGTTTTCTCGGCGTTCTCGGGCTTCTTTTTCCGAAATTAATCCGGCATTAAGGTCAGCATCAATACTCATCTGTTTTCCTGGCATCGCATCAAGTGTGAAACGAGCAGCAACTTCTGATACACGTTCTGCACCTTTCGTAATGACAATAAATTGGATAATGACTAAAATAATAAACACGACAAAACCGACGAGCGGATTATTTCCAATAACGAATGAACCAAACGTATCAACGACAACCCCTGCATCAGCTTTTGATAAAATTGATCGGGTCGTTGAAACATTAAGCCCTAGACGAAACAATGTTAAGAGTAGTAAGAGTGATGGAAAAATAGAAAATTGTAACGCATGTTGTGTATTCATCGACACGAGTATGACAATTAAAGCAAGTGAAATATTCATTAATATGAGAATACTAAGTAACCATCCCGGAAGTGGGATCACGAGCATAATAATAATTAAGATTACCGCTAAAAGTACAGACAAATCTCTTGCATTCATTCATTCCATCCCCTGTATATTTACACTCTATTTTCTAGTTGATAAACGTAAGCTAAAACTTCAGCAATTGCTTCATAAAATTGTTCCGGTACAACATCACCGATCTCAAGCGAACCGTAAAGTGACCTTGCAAGTGGAGGATTTTCTACTGTCGCTACCTCATGTGCTTTCGCTACGTCGATAATTTTTAAGGCAATGTCATCTTTTCCGAGTGCAACGACGTACGGCGCACTCGCCTTTTCTTCATCATATTTAAGGGCAACCGCAAAATGTGTTGGGTTTGTAATGACAACATCTGCTGTTGGAATATCACTCATCATTCGTCGCATAGCAAATTCTCGTTGCCTTTCTTGCATTTTTGACTTGATCAATGGGTCCCCTTCAATATCTTTATGTTCATCTTTAATATCTTTCTTAGACATACGAATATTTTTTTCAAAATCATATTTCTGGTACATGTAATCAAAGACGGCTAGAAATATGAGGGCAATGATTGCTGAAATTCCCATGATTATAGTCGTCCGTCCAAAAAAAGCGATTGATTCATCAATACTTTTAAAAGACAACATCATCATGTCATCTTTAAAAAACCAAATGACAAAAAATGTAATCGACGTAATAAAGACGATTTTTAAAAGTGATTTTAGTAATTCTACGAGCGCACGAATGGAAAAGATTCGTTTAGCCCCTTGAATAGGATCAAGCTTTTTTAAATCTAATTTCAATGGTTCAGTTGTAAAAAGAAAGCCAATTTGTAATAAATTTGCCCCGATCGACGCAATAAATGTAACAGCCATGATCGGTGCAATAATCATCGCAAGTTGGATAAAGACATCATTGATCAGTTGCATAATCGTTTGTTCGTTAATATCCCAATGAATGTAATTCGTAAATGTTTGCCGATAAAGAGTTGCCATATGATTTTTCATAAAACTGCCATAAAAAGCTAACATCATAAAAGAAAATAATAAAATAATGGCTGTATTAACATCTTGGCTTTTGGCAACCCGGCCTTTATCCCGTTCTTCTTCACGCTTTCTTGGAGTTGCTTTTTCAGTTTTTTCTTCAGCGAAGTATTGTAAGTCTAGCTTTAATTGCAACTTAAGCCCCTCCAAATAACAAGAGTAAGCGATGAATGGCTTGGAACATAAAATCAAATAATGATTTCGTTAATGTAATATACAACGTTAAAAAGATAAGAATTGCTACAAAACTAACGAATATTTTCAATGGTAAACCAACGACAAACACGTTAACTTGTGGAACCGTTCGTGCAATAATTCCTAAAGCAACATCAACTAAAAACAACGCCCCAACAATCGGTATAGCGATTTGAAAAGCAATTATAACCATTTGGTTAAATGTATTAATGATAAATTTAACGATTGATTCGTCACCAATCGGGATAAACGAGTCAAGCGGAATCAATTGATAACTAAAAAACATACCATCGATCATTAAATGATGACCATTCACTGATAATAAAAATAATAATGCAAAAATATAAAAATATTGACCAATAATCGGACTTTGTGCTCCTGTTTGAGGATCAACGACGTTCGCAATCGCAAAACCCATTTGAAAATCGATAAATCCTCCAGCGATTTGCACAGCAGATAAAACAAGGTAGGCGATAAAGCCGATTAATAAACCAATAAGTGCCTCTTTAGCAAGTAATAATACATATAATTCATTGATGATAGAAGTTGTTGTTTCATCGATTGTATAAAATACCGATAGCGCAAGAAAAAAACTGAAACCTACTTTAAATAATACAGGCACTGTTCGATATGAAAATAACGGCATCACAACGAGAAAGCTAAGCATTCGAACAAAAATAAGTAAAAATACTGGTATCGTTGTTAAGTTAATAAATTCTAACATTGTTTAACCTACAAACTGATTAATATTTTGATAAACTTCAACCGTAAACTCAATCACATGTGTTAGCATCCAGCGACCAAAAAAGACAATCCCAACTAAAACGGCAATGATTTTAGGAATAAAGGCTAATGTTTGTTCTTGAATTTGTGTTGTTGCTTGAAAAATACTGACAAATAGCCCAACCGCAAGCGCTAATAATAAAAGTGGTCCGGCAACAAATAAAATAGTTAATATTCCTTTTTCTGCAAGCATTAAAACGACTTCTTGACTCAAGCAACACACCTACTTTATGAGTTATTGTTTTCACTAAAATCCATCTAAAATTGAATGTGTCACTAAATACCATCCATCAACGAGTACAAACAATAATATTTTAAATGGAAGTGAAATCATCACCGGTGGTAACATCATCATCCCCATCGACATTAAAACACTCGCTACAGCCATATCAATGACCAAAAATGGGACGAAGATCATAAATCCCATTTGAAATGCTGTTTTTAACTCACTAATCGCAAAGGCTGGAATAAGCGTCGTCAATGGGATATCTGCAACTGTCTCTGGACGTTCCATTTGCCGATAATTCATAAATAAAGCGAGATCCTTTTGTCTCGTATGTTTTGCCATAAAATTTTTAAACGGTTCACTCGCTCGTTCATAAGCTTCATCAAGTGTAATGTCTTCAGAAAATAATGGTTGTAAAGCATCATCATAAACGGTTTGAAACGTCGGTGCCATCACAAAAAAAGTTAAAAATAAGGCTAAACCGATTAATACTTGGTTCGGTGGCATCTGTTGCGTGGCAAGTGATGTTCTCACAAAGCCTAAAACGACGATAATTCGTGTAAAACTTGTCATTAAAATAAGTATACCCGGTGCTAGCGAGAGAACGGTTAATAATAGAAGTAAACGGATAGACGTTGAAATAGCGCCTGGGTCTGAACTAGAAAATATGTCGACAAATTCATTCATGTGTATCTTCCTTTTTCTCAAACTGTTCGATCATTTGTTTACGATGACCTTTCATTTGATCAAGTTCATTCGCTAATATGTTATTGAATGAATTTTGTTCCCTCGTTACTTCACGTTTATTTTTTGTCGGGATTAAAGATTTTGCCCATTGTTTAAATGATAATGGTGCTGACTTTCGGATGTTTGACAAGTTTTCTTTAAGTTCATCATCATCAATTTCTTTTAACAATTCGACATTATCGCCAACCCCTATTAAATACATTTTAGAACCGACACGAATGACTTGAATAGATTTGTTTTGGCCGACAGATATACCCCCAAGATTTTCTAACGATTGAGTTTGTTGAAACAATTGCTGTCTTCGATTAACAAATTTTAACATCACATAAATTAATCCAAGAACGAGCAAAAGTGCTAAAATCATTTGTAAAAAACTAACGAACAATGACGGACCATCATCGGTGTTACCGGTGATCATTGGATCATCTGATGACTCTGAATCATCATCGGTATTTGATTGATTGCTAGAGTCACTGTCACGTATTTGATCAAATTGTTCACAATCGTTTTTCTCGTTAAAGCAATCTTCGACATTATTGTTTGCTGCATATATTGCGTTCGTTAAAAGAAGTGAGAATAATATGATTAATAATAAGTATCGTAATAAATGACTGATTCGTCTCAACGATTTCACTCTTTCTTAGCTAAGCGCTTTTTCGATAGCTTCAAGGACTCGTTCCGCTTGAAAAGGTTTAACGATAAAATCTTTAGCCCCGGCTTGAATCGCATCGATTACCATTGCTTGTTGACCCATTGCTGAACACATAATAATTGTTGCATCAGGATTAATCGCTTTAATTTCCTTCAAAGCTGTGACACCATCCATCTCTGGCATCGTTATATCCATTGTGACGAGATCTGGGTTTAACTCTTTGTATTTTTCAACAGCTTCAGCGCCATCTTGTGCCTCACCAACGACGTCATAGCCATTTTTTGTTAATATATCTTTAATCATCATTCTCATAAATGCTGCATCATCTACAATTAGAATGGTTTTTCCCATGATAAATCCCCCTAGTAAAAGTTATTGCAATGACATAATCCGAGCTGATTTGCTAATAATATCAGTCACACGTACACCAAAGTTTTCATCAATGACGACGACTTCACCTTTGGCAACTAATGTTTCATTCACTAAAATATCTACAGGTTCACCGGCTAATTTATCTAGTTCGATAATTGAACCGGTCGTTAAATCTAAAATATCTTTAATCGGACGTTGTGTACGACCAAGTTCAACTGTGACGTTTAATGGAACATCGAGCAAGAGATCTAAATTTCTTTGCTCATGATCACTTAGTTTTGTTTCTTCAAAAGTAGAAAAACTTGCCTTTTTAACATCTGATTGATTGCTCACAAATGATTGTCCGATAACTTGTTGTTCTGCTGGCTTTTCCTCATATGAATTATTCATAAATTGTTTTCCACTCTCCAAAGGAACTTCTACATCTGCCTCAGCGACTGCTGCAGCTTCCTTTTTGCTCAAATCGCTACTCTTGGTTGTTTCCTGAGGACTTTCTTCTTTAGCTATCTCCTCTTGTGGCTCATCTTGTGTTCCGGAAATTTGTAACAATTCCGCAACCAAATCATATGCAAATGGGAAAGGAATTAATTGCATAATACTTGAGTCGATCAAATCACCTACTTGTAGCTGAAAGGCAACTTTAACAAAAACTTCTTCATCAATTGCCTCACCTACCATTTCATCATCACTAGCGTCTTTTAGTTCAATACTTGGTGGTGAAATATTTACTTTCTTTTCAAAAATTGTTGACATGCTCGTTGCAGCAGCACCCATCATTTGGTTCATAACTTCTTGAACCGCACTTAAATGGATTTCTGTTAAATCATGATCTGGATCTGTCCCATCGCCACCGAGCATAATATCAGCAATAATAGCTGCATCACCTTTTTGAACGACAAAAATATTTTGACCGACAAACCCTTCCACATAATTAACCGTGACATTTACATGCTCAAACGAAAAGCTTTGGTAAATTTCCGGTTTTTTAATAATCGATATCGTCGGGGTCGTTATACTGACTTTATTATTAAGTAATGTCGATAAGGTCGTTGCTGAGCTTCCGATTGATATATTACCTATTTCACCAAGTGCATCTGCTTCAATGGATGATAAATAATCTGAAACACGTTCAGTTACTGTTTTTTCTTGCACATCCTCATCATCTGTTTCTGCTTCATCATCTGGAATAGAAAGAAGTGCATCTATTTCATCTTGTGAAAGCATATTATCTTCATTCCCCATCTTTATCGCCCCCTTTGAGTTCGTCAAGTACTTGAACAGATAATCGTTTGTTAACTTTTCCTGGTTGTACAAAAAACTTTGGTTCATCATTTGCATATAATAACAATGGTTGATCAATCGGTTGATCTAGTGCAATAATATCATCTTTCGTTAACTTCATAAATTGTTCAATCGTAATTGTCGATCGACCGAGTAATGTTTTTAAATTTAAAGTTGCTGCTTCAATATTTTTTGATATATTTTCGTATGCTTCAGGGTCACGTTTTCTTGCGGGTGTTTGCATCCAGTAATGAACAGATAATTTGGAAATAATCGGCTCAAGCACAACATGTGGGATACATATATTAATCATCCCGCTCGTTTCACCGACTCGCGTATTTAAAGAGACGACAACAACGGTCTCATTCGGTGACACTAATTGCAAAAATTGCGGGTTGACTTCAAACTCCTCTAAAACAGGATTAATTTCTGTAATCGATTCCCACGCTTCTTGCAATGTACTAATCGATTTTTCAAACAGCTGTGACATTAAAAGTGTTTCAATTTCTGTTAAATTATCGACATTACTAACGGCTGATCCTTGCCCACCGAGTATTCGGTCAAGCAAACTATAGGCAATGTTCGGATTAACTTCTAAAATGATTCGACCATCTAACGGTTGAACACTATAAATATTAAGGACCGTAATTTTTGGAATGGAGCGAATAAATTCTTCATAAGGAATTTGATCAACTGAAGCGACAGAAATATCAACATATGTTCTCAATTGTGCTGAAAAAAACGTCGTTAATAGACGAGCATAGTTTTCATGAATACGCATAATGCCACGAATTTGATCTTTAGAAAATCTTAACGCTCGTTTGAAATCATAAACGCGAACTTTCTGTGCTTGTTCTTCTTGTTTAAGCTCATCGGCATCCATTTCTCCTGAAGAAATTGCTGATAATAGTGCATCTATTTCGTTTTGTGAGAGAACTTCTTCTACCAATCGTTCCACCCCCAAACTGGAGTAAAAGAGTTACTGCAAAATTTTATTGATTGTATATACATCAATGACTTCCCCATCAGACATAAGTTCATTTAGTTTGTTTTGCAAGGCTTCTTCAAGATCACCTAAATTCGATTTAACATCATCTTGGGTCATCGTTGCGAGTTCTTTAATAATTATATTTTTAATTTGAAAATCGCGATGTGTTATTTCGTTATGAGCCTTTTTACCATCTGTTAAAATTTTAAATTGAATTCTCACGAAAGTCCCATCACTTAAGTCTGTCGTAAGTTCTGACGTTTCATAAGCATGTTTCACAACATTTTCAATCGAGTCTTTTTCCCCAAAAATTGGTTCACCTGTTACATTTGCAACGATGACAACGAAGATCCCCCCACCTACGAGTAAGACGGCTAATGAAGTGATCATCGTTTTCATGAGTCTACCCATTTCCTTCACCTACCCTAGAGCCAATTAAACCAAGTTGTTTATAAAATTGATTGATTTTTTTAACGACATGTTTTTCTTGATCTTTAACAACGAATTTTTTTCCATTCGTTAACGTAATTGTCGTATCCGGAAATGATTGAATTTGTTCAATCAGCATAACATTTATGTAAAAAGTTTCCCCATTTAAACGCATTAGTTGAATCATTTATATGGCGGGAGAATCAATGAGTTGATCCTCCCTACCTCCTTACTTTATCGTTTTAAATTAACGAGTTCTTGTAAAATTTCATCAGATGTCGTAATAATTCGTGTGTTTGCTTGAAACCCTCGCTGAGCCGTAATCATTTCTGTAAATTCTTCCGCTAAATCAACATTAGACATTTCTAGTGCACCACTGATGAGCGATCCTGCCGAATTTGTTTCCGGTTGATAAACATTTGGTGTACCTGAGTTTGTACTTTCACGATATAAATTTTCGCCCATCTTTTCTAGTCCTGAAGGGTTTGAAAACACTGCTAAGCCGACAATACCTATTTCTTCCGTTTCATTATTTTCATTGACGATCACAATTGTTCCATCTTTTTCGATACTAATACTTTGAACTCCACTACTATCATCATTGGCTGGGTCATAATCTCCTTGTACAATTTGAAGTGGTTGAGCAGCAGAATCACCTATTTCATCCCCTTCAAATCCAAGCACATAATAACCATTCGCATTGACTAAATAATTATCATGATCTAAATAAAAGTTACCCGCACGTGTATAAGCAGTACCTGTCGGTGTTTGAACGGCAAAATATCCGTCACCTTCAATTTGTAAATCAAGTGGATTTTCTGTCGTTTCGCGGTGTCCTTGTGTATGGATTGTATCAATCGAACTTAAGGCCGCTCCTGTACCGACTTGCATCGGGTTGACTCCACCTCGGTTATCCGTTGGTCCCATTGCTCCTTGGGTTGTTTGGCTCATTAAATCTTGGAAAGTGACCCGTCCACGTTTAAAACCGACTGTATTAACGTTAGCGATATTATTACCAACAACGTCTAATTTTGTTTGAAATCCACGCATACCTGAGACACCTGAATATAAAGAACGTAACATATTTCATATCTCTCCTTTTAAACGAATCATTAACCGCATCAATCCATCAGCGGCTATGGCTTCCTCTTTAAGGTCCAGCCTAATCTTGTAAAATAATCGTTCCATTAATATT
>DATGTA010000027.1:0-3411 GCA_035302085.1 Bacillota bacterium | reverse complement strand
AATGACTGGCTGAATGTTTTAAAAGCTGGTGGAACATTGAAACCACTGGATCTTATTCAGAAAGCGGGCATAGACATGTCAACACCAAAGCCCATTGAAGAAGCTGTTCAATATGTAGGCACTTTAATCGATCAACTAGTTGAGAGTTTTAAATAAGGCTATAAATGTGGGGACCTTTTACAAAGGATCCCCCATTTTTTACCACGATAATGTGACCGTTTCAGATCGTTCACCTTCACGCCCTGTTAAAGGGTCAAAAGGTACGATAAAGTAACTCCGCTCATTCATAATTGATACATCTTCAATAATAAAAGATGATTCCCCGGTTACTTGGCCAATTTTTTCCGTTCCTGATGCTTTTTGTTCGTAAACGTTATAAATGATTCGCTCATCTGTTGAGCCCGACCAACTGAGTTTCCCTTGAACAAAAGGCCACCAATTATATATATATTCAGCCTTTATATTTGTAATTTTTGGCAATTCAATCGGATCGGGTAAATCTTCTACATCTTTTGGTCGCTCAAATGTTTCAGCTAATGCAAATTGCTGATCAATTTTTGTCAAGATGTCTTTCGTTAATTTTGTTGGTGCTGCACTTCCTTGGAGCAAATAATGATCTTTATCGGAATGGTCATATCCCATCCATAAAGCTGTAACATATTCAGGTGTATAGCCAACAAACCAAGCATCTTTATAAAAGTTTGGCGCATGGGGGTGTTCGGTTGAGCCTGTTTTACCTGCCAATGCTTTGTTATATGTCCCAGTTTGGGCTGTTCCTTCATTTACCGTCGCTAACATCAATTTTGTTAAATCCCAAGCAGCTTGCGAACTAAAGACACGGTGTTTTGTCTGTTTCGGTTGATCGAGCAACTGATTATTTCGATCATATATTTCTGCGATCGTTGTAGGTTTACGCATTTCACCATGATTAGCAATCATTTGATAACTTGAGGCCATTTGTAATGGTGAAAAGCCTTCCTTTAAACCGCCTAAAGCGATTGCTAAGTCGTCATCTTCAATCGCCAAATCCATTTCTGTTAAAAAATCTTTCGTATAATTAATACCAATCTCATTTAATAACCAGACAGCTGGCGCATTTTTGGAAGTAATAAACGCCTCATAAATCGTCACTTCACCAGCATATGATCCGTCATAATTTGTTGCAACATAACCGTCATATTCTAAAGGCTCATCAGGGATCATTGAAAAAGGGTGATACATTTCTTGCATAAAGGCTGGCCCATAAACAGCTAACGGTTTTAATGCTGATCCGGGTTGGCGTTTAATGACGGCACGATTTAAATCACCAAGTTCATAGTCTCTTCCGCCTAATGCTGCAACGATTTGCCCTGTCGCTTGATCAATCATAACGAACGCACCTTCAATATTTGAACTATTCCCCGGGAAATAGTCATCTTCTAAAAATGCTTCATAAGCAATTTGTTGAATCATATCATCTAAATGGACGACAATACGATATCCACCTCTTTGTAATTCGGCGAATGATCGTTGATACTCACGAGCAACTTCTTTTAAAACTAAATCGACATAACTATCAACCCATGGATTTTCCTGGGACTCTTTTACTTGAAGTCCGAGTGTTTTTCCACTTTCGGTCAAACTTTGTTCCGCCGATAAATAACCATTATCAGCCATTTTTCGTAAAACGATGTTACGTCTTTCCAACGCAAGATCTGGATGATCGATGGGTGAATATTTTCCTGGACCATTAATAATTCCTGCTAAAAGAGCCCCCTCAGCAATCGTTAAGTTTTCCGCCGTTTTAGAAAAATATTTTTCTGAGGCTGCTTCAATTCCATAAACACCATGCCCAAAATAAATAGCATTTAAATATAGTTCTAAAATTTCGTCTTTTGTATATGTTCGCTCAAGATAAATCGCTGCCATTGCTTCTTTAGTTTTGCGCATCCATGTTTTATCATGGGATAAAAATAAATTTTTTGCGAGTTGCTGTGTGATCGTGCTTGCGCCTTCTGCTTTAGAAAAAGCAATGATATCGCGGTAAACCGCACGGACAACAGATTTAAAGTCAACCCCAGCATGTTGATAAAATCGTTCATCTTCAATCGCTACAAATGCATCGATGACATGTTGTGGGATGTCCGCAAGCTCAATCGGTTGGCGATTTTCTGTATAAATTTCGGTAATAACGTCCCCATCAACTGTTTCAATCGTCGTTGTCATATCTAAAATAAGTGCTTGTTCATCAACGACTAAACGACCGCCATAAATGATAAAGCTATATCCGATAAAACTAAGGATCCCAATAATTGCTATTGGGATTATGACCCAATTAACAATCGATTTAACAGATCGTTTGTTTTGTTCATCATTTTTTTTCATGTTGACACCTCGAATTGACCAAACAGTGCAACGTTTATTATACGCTAAAACTTCATATGCGAAAAGATTTTGCGATATATTTTTACTGAACAATTGTAATTGTAGTACAATAGTAAATACTAAGGTAGGTGATCATTTATGCGAGCGTTTATGACTGTCGGGACATTAACGTTTTTACAACGTTTTACCGACAAATATCCCAAAATTAACTTTTACTATATGAACAACATGTATGAAAATAGTACCCTTATTTATTATGAACATAAACGAAAAAAGGTGTTTACTGCGGGGAAAACTTACAATATAATTTTTTCACTTGGAGCATTACAAACGAAAGGCTTTGTTGCTTTAGAAACGATTCCTGTAACAAAAGATGGCCAACCATTTTTTGAATCACAAATTCAAAAACAATTACACATCATCGAACAAGTACCTGGTTTTTTTGCTTGTCGCCTACTAAAAATTAGACGGGGGCAAGAATATATTTTTCTTAGTCAATGGAAATCCCCTACCGACTATGAAACTTGGCAAAACAATCGGGAACAAACAATCATTAAACAGCCTGCTTACTTCGCTTCACGTCCATTTACAACGAATTATTTAATGGCTGATTTGGACGATGAGAAAAAGAATGATTAAAACCACTTCATGATGAGAAGTGGTTTTAACCACTAATTAGTGGCTACAAACGGTGCTAAAAATTCACGGAAGACATCTTCAGATTGCTCGCCACTAATTCGGTCAACTTCCTCACCATTTTCAAAGTGAATTAATGTTGGTGTCCCTTCAATATTGTACGTATCCCAGCTATCTTTAAACTCTAATAAATTTAATTTCTTTAAATCAATGCCGAGATCTTCAGCAACAGGTACAAGAACAGGTGTTGTACGTTGACAATAAACACATGTTGGACTATAAAAATAAACGGTCACATCTTCCCCATCTTCTAAAGTTTCGGCAAGTGCATCAGGTGTCATTTGATTTTGATAAAGTGGATCATCAAGTTGATCAATCGTTTCTTGAGCTAAACGGTCTTTTCCATATGGG
>DATGTA010000026.1:0-14132 GCA_035302085.1 Bacillota bacterium | reverse complement strand
AGGGTTGTCCCTTTTTGCTCCACACCAACCCATAATAATTCAGGTATGTCGAGTAGTAACTGTTGTTGCATCGTACTAGGATTGTCCAATAGTGGTTTAATAGCTCCTCTTTTGATCCCGTTATTTTTTAGATGGTCATTTATTTTCACTTCTATCTCTTGAGAAACACCGCTTATTTCAATCGACCATATGACTTGCGATAAACAGATGAATACAATAACACTAATCAAGCTAGCAATAACAATTTCTTTTTGTTGTTTAAAATAATTAATCACCCTCGGTAAACCATGATCATTTTCAAATGTAATTTCATATGATGATCGTTGAGCAATCGATAGAATGTTCTTTTTATCAAATCGTCTGACATAAGCTTGACAACAATGAGCATTGATTTTCTTAATCTCCCAAACATATATTTTTTCATTAACCAATTGTTGCAAAAACAATTCTGGATGATTACCGGAAACAATCAGTGTTACAAACCCGGTCATATACTTGCCTTGTAAATATTTCATACAATCACCTTATAATTTTTTTGAAAATTTCACTTCATTTATGAGACCTTGTAAAAACAGTTCTTCCTGGACCATTAACGTCACAACAAATGACGATCCTAAAACAATCATGTAGCCTGTTTTAGTTTTGACAATTAACTGTGAGTCAGTAAAAGTGACAATCCCCTGATGATTTTCGATATGACATGTTTCGTTATTAATAACAGTTATTTTAGGTGAGTGAAATGTCATATGTTGTGGTAAAGCGAAAAGTTGTTTGATTCTTGAAAATAAATGCTGATTTTCTTGTTTCATTTCTCGCTTTTCCCCCTTCATATATATAAATATGAGAGGCACAAATCTTTCAGAACAACAAAAAAACACCCCATAGAATTCGCTAATTCCATGGAGTGTTTTATATGCTCACATAATTGATTATTAAAGATTGTTACGATGATTCATTCTTTTTGCTCGTGGTTTGCCTAATACTTCGGCCATAATAACACTTTCAACTAATCCTTGTTTATTAAATCGTTTACCTAATTCAGATCTTGTAACCGATTGTTTCATCTTTTCTTTTGTTACATGTGGTAAATGTTGCTCATTTTGTTGAAAGACATTCGAGAGATCTTCCATGTCATCGAAATCTGCCACATGTGCTCCCAGACGATTTTTTAATTGTTGAAGTTGTTCCTGCTGCTGATCTTCAATCACTGGTTGTTCAAATGACTCATGCGAAGTTACAACAGGTCTTTGTTCGACTTCTACCCTTCCAAGCGGAGTACCTTGTGGCTCAGAATGTGTCGAGCTTCTCCCGCTATGGGACGGTTGGCGCCTTGATTGTCTTTGTGGTCTCGTTTGTCTAGATGGTTGTTGACGCTGTTGTCTTTGTTCTTGTTGACCTTTTTTTGGTTTTTCACGAAAGGTTGCAAAGAGCCAACCAATAATTAACAATATTAGAAATGGATTTCGAAAGATTAATTCAAATAGCTCATCCATTGAAACATCTCCTTTCATGGAGTGTTATTTGTTTAATCTTCTTCACGGTTTTCTTTATCGTCATCAGCCATTCGCCCAATGGTGTCACGCATATCTGTATCAGCAATAATATTTTTATAGTTCACATAATCCATCACACCGAAATTGCCTGAACGTAGTGCTTCTGCAAGAGCTTTTGGTACTTCAGCTTCAGCCTCAACAACATGTGCACGCATTTCTTCAACGCGAGCTTTCATTTCTTGTTCTTGAGCAACAGCCATCGCACGACGCTCTTCCGCTTTCGCTTGTGCAATTCGTTTATCTGCTTCCGCTTGGTCTGACTGTAAAATTGCCCCGATGTTTTTACCAATATCAACATCAGCAATGTCAATTGATAAAATTTCAAATGCTGTTCCCGCATCTAAACCTTTTTCTAAAACGGTATGCGAGATTGAGTCTGGGTTTTCTAATACTTGTTTATGTGTTTTTGAACTACCAATCGTACTAACAACACCTTCACCAACACGAGCAATAACCGTTTCTTCACTGGCTCCTCCAACGAGTCTGTCAATATTCGCTCGAACAGTGACACGGGCCATTGCTTTAACTTCGATACCATCCATTGCAATACCTGCGATAAACGGTGTTTCAATGACTTTCGGGTTAACACTCATTTGCACCGCTTCAAGCACGTTACGTCCTGCTAAATCAATTGCTGCACCACGTTCAAAGGGTAGTTCAATATTTGCTCGATGGGCTGCAATTAGAGCATTGACGACTCGGTCAACATTACCACCCGCTAAATAGTGACTTTCAAGCTGATTTGTCATCACATTTAAACCTGCTTTATGAGCTTTAATGAGCGGATTAATGACCCTTGATGGCACAACTCGACGTAAACGCATTCCAACGAGTGTAAATAAGCCAACTTTAACACCAGCTGCAAGCGCACTTATCCAAAGCATGACAGGAACAAATGTGAAAAGAATCGCTAAAGCGATTAAAATGATCGCAATAATAAGAATTGGTAAAATTTGAAATTCATCCATAGGCATAAATATTTTCCTCCTAGACATCTATTTTAATATTATTTATTAACTTTTCTTACGACAACTCGCATTCCCTCAACATAAATTACCTCAATAGGAACATCTCTATCTAAAAATTCGCCTTCTGACACAACATCGACCCGTTCATGATCAATAAGCACTGAGCCGGCTGGTCTTAACGGTGTTAGTGTAACACCTTGTTGACCAATTAATTCTTCACGACTTTCTGAAGATACATACCCTAACTCGGTTGCTGTACTATCTTCTAAAACGAGCCGACGAAATAATCCTTTTTGTAAGCCGATCGAACGAAATAAAATAATCGCGACAATTACAGCTAAACTAAAGGCAATGGCAATACTTAATGTCATATGACCAACATCATAACCAGCTAAAAACAATGACCCGATCACTGCACCAATCCCTAATAAGCCTAATATACCACCGGTGACAAAAAATTCAGCAATAATTAATAAAATACCAATAATGAGTAAAATGATCGTTTCCATACCTGCTAAACCAGCAATAATATGACCATAGAAGAATAAAATAAGTGCAATTAACCCCATCGTACCAGCGACACCAAATCCTGGGGAATATAGCTCAACAATTAAACCTAAGCTAGCAATTGATAACAAAATTGGAATCACAAGCGGGCTCGTAATAAAGCGTGCCACTTCTTCAGCAAACGTTGGTTTAGTTTCGATCACTGTTGCTTCAGCTAATCCTAAATCATCTAAAAGCTGCTCACGACTGTCAACAATACCTTCTGCATAATTAACCTTAACAGCGTCTTTTGGTGTTAAAGTTAAAAACTCACCTTCTGGAGCGCCTAAATCAGGTAAGTCGATCTTTTCATTGGCCATCGCTTCAGCATAAATTGGATCACGACCTTTTGAGTCAGCAGCACTTCGCATCGCTGTAATCCATGCTGATTGTGCTTTTTTATCTGCTGCATTTCCATCCTGAGTAATAATCCCACTTGCTCCCATCCTTGCATGTGGTGCCATATAAATTTCATCGGTATGTAAGGCGATATATGAACCTGCTGAAAGTGCTTCATTAACGACATATGAGACCGTTGGGATGTGAACATTTTGAATGATCGTACCAATTTCACCGGCCGAATCTACACGGCCACCCGGTGTATTAATTTCAAAAATAATGTACTTTGCATGGTTTTCAATCGCTTCATTTGTCGTTCGCTCTAAAAAGGCGGCTAACCCTCTTTCAACCTCCTTTTCAACGGGAATAATATAGACAAGATCTTCTTGACTCGTATCGTCTGCATTTGCTGACAATGAAAAAGCAAAAAATATTATAGGGATAATTATTAAGCGGTACAAAAATAATTGAAATGATCGTCGTTTATTAGTCATTAAAGTCAACCCCTACGTTTACTACCCGTTTATTTTACATTTAAAACAAAGAAGCCATTTATAGTGGTATTTTATGTTAGCTTTCTTTATTTAGGAAATCATATCTACTTATGTGATGTCACTTGATATGATTTATGAATCAAATGAAGATCGCTTCCCACTATAAATGGCTATCGGTGATTAAATATAAATAAGATTAATCAATTCGTTGATTGAATCCCAGTAAAACAAACGGTGAAAAAATAAAGCAACAAATGAATCTTTATCAATCACAGGAAAACAGTTTTTCATGTCAGTTATTCATTTATTGTGAGGGCTGGAGAGAGAGAAGAAAACTTCCACCATTTATTTTAATAGCGACGTCTTTTCCTAGCTCTCGCACGAGCTGCCTCAGACTTCTTTTTACGTCGAACACTAGGTTTTTCATAATATGATCGTTTGCGGTACTCTGATAAGGTACCACTTTTAGAAACATTACGTCGAAATCTCCGTAAAGCATCTTCAATTGATTCGTTTTTACGAATTCGAGTTGAATTTGACATACGATTTCCCTCCCTCCGGAGCTTCAAACAAACTTAAAATATGACAAACTTATGTCTCTATTGATTATAATACACGGTGTATATGAGGTCAAATAACATTTTGTCTATTTCGTTAATTTTTGTTCTATTTCTTTCATGATTTCCACACCGGCACTTGCCCCAATACGTGTAGCACCAGCTTTTATCATCTTTTGCATGTCCGCAAATGTTCGTATGCCGCCAGATGCTTTGACTTGGATTGTTTGACCGACGATTTGTTTCATTAATTGGACGTCTTCTGTTGTTGCCCCACCTGAAGCAAAACCTGTTGATGTTTTAACAAAATGAACGCCACACTGTTTAGCGATTTGTAAAACTGTTATTTTTTCTTCTTTCGTCAATAATGCGGTTTCAATAATAACTTTTAATTGGGCTTTAGGCTTAATTGCTGCAATAAGTTGCTCTAATTCATTTTCGATATAGTTAACATCATTAGACTTCAAACGACCAATATTAATGACCATATCAATTTCTGTTGCCCCATTAGCGATCGCCTCTTTTGCTGCAAAAACTTTCGTGGCAGTTGTTCCAGCACCTAATGGAAAACCGATGACCGTACAAACAGCAATATTCGTATGGCGTAAATGCTCAGCACAAAACGTTACCCATGATGGGTGAACACAAACAGCTTTAAAAGAATATTTTTTTGCCTCAGCAATTAATTGTTCGATCATTTGTTTTGTTGCATCTTGTTTCAATAATGTATGATCAATATATTGAGCGAAAGTTTTTGCCATCAAATCAACTCTTTCATTTTAAAAATGTACAAAAAATCCCGTACATACGGGATTTAAGTCATTAAGTCCATTTGAGCATGAGTGGCTTCTTCCATAACACGCACAAATGTACCTTCATTAAGTGGATAGCCAGGCTTTGTTATTTTGATTCGAACAATTTCCCCAATTAAATGTTCTGGACCCGCAAAATGGACCTTTAAATAATTATCCGTGTAGCCAACAAGGTGACCTGGATAATTTTTATCAGGTAGCCGTTCTTCAGGGATAACTTCCAAAACTGTCTGTGCAAACTGATTCGCATATTGCCTTGCAAGTTCGTTTGACAAATCAATCATCTTTTGGACACGTTTATCCTTAGTCTCTTTATCCACTTGATCTTTCATTCGAGCTGCAGGCGTTCCTGTACGTTGGGAATAGGGAAATACATGTAACTCAGCATATTCTAAATCTTCTACAAAACGATATGTTTCCATAAATTCTTCGGCAGTTTCACCAGGAAAGCCAACAATTATATCCGAAGTGATCGCTAAATTAGGTAATGCTTGTCGAATATAGTCAATTTTTTCGCGGTAATATTCAGCACTATATTTACGTCGCATTCGTTGTAAAACAGTATTTGAACCCGATTGCAGTGGCATATGTAGATGACGAACAATTTTTTGTGAATCATTTAACACATCAATCACTTCATCAGTTACTTGACTCGCTTCAATGGATGAAATACGAATACGTTTTAACCCATGAACGTTATCTTCCAAATCTCGTAAAAGTTTTGCGAAATTATAGTCTTGCATATCCTCACCATAACCAGCCGTATGAATGCCTGTTAAGACAATTTCTTTGTAACCTGCATCAACTAACTTTTGTGCTTGTTTGATGACATTTTCTGGATCACGCGACCTTAACAATCCACGTGACCAAGGAATAATGCAAAATGTACAGAAATTATTACAACCTTCTTGGATCTTTAATGAGGCTCGTGTGCGATCTGAAAATTCCGGTACATCCATTTCTTCAAATACACGATTTTGCATAATATTTTTTACACCATTGACTGGTAAACGTGTTTCTTGATGTTGTTCAATATATTCAATCATCTGTTGGCGATTTTGTGTTCCAACAATCACATCAACTCCTGGAATTTCCATTACTTCACCAGGTGATGTTTGCGCATAACATCCTGTTACACAAATAACTGCCTCAGGATTAGCGCGTACAGCTCTGCGAATCATTTGCCGACTTTTACGATCACCGGTGTTCGTTACTGTACACGTATTAATGACATAAACATCTGCTCGGCGATCAAAATCGACTCGTTCATATCCTTCTTTCATGAACATTTGCCAAATACCTTCTGTTTCATAATGATTGACTTTGCAACCTAGCGTATGAAACGCTACTCGTTGTTTCATGTGATCCACCTCACTTTATTTATTTTTGTGCGATGATACATAACCAACCGTCACGTTCAATCGTTTCGACAACTTCAAATGATGCTTTTTGTAAACTTTCTCTAACGAGTGATTGTTTACGTTCAATAATTCCAGATATAATAAAGTACCCATTTAATTTTAGGCGCTTATATGCATCATCGATCAACAATAAAATGACTTCCGCAATTATATTAGCAACGATAAGATCAACTTGCCTCGTAACATCCGCTAACAAATTTCCTTGTTGCACGGTTAGTAAGTGATCCACCCCATTTAAGGATGCATTTTTCTGGGAACTTTTAACCGCTTGTTTGTCTTGATCAATCGCTAAAACGTCTTTAGCACCTAATAACAAGGCGGCAATGCTTAAAATGCCCGAGCCTGAACCTACATCGATGATTGTCTGTCCTTTGTCAACATACTTTTCCAATGCCTGTAAACTAAGAATAGTCGATGCATGTGATCCTGTACCAAATGCTAAACCAGGATCTAGTTCAATGATGATCGAGTCATCATTTTGATGTGGCATCTTTTCCCAAGTTGGTACAACCATTAGTCGCTCGGATATTTTAATTGGTTGATAATTTTTCTCCCACGCTGTCATCCAATCGTCACTAATTCGTTCGGTCGATAAATGAGCAGAGCCAATATTTATATGATAATTTTCTAGCTTTGCAAGTTTCTTTTGAATTTTATTCAATACTTCAAGGTTTACGTCTTCATTTGGCAAATAAAATATTAGACGTACATCGTCAGCTACAGAAGATCTGTTTATTTTGCTTTTATTAAGTTCTTTAATTTCAATGCCTTCAATATTAAATGTTTCTAAAATATGTGTAATCGCATCAATTGCTGCAAATGTTGTTAAAATTTGGCATTTTGTCCATGACATTTCAAAGGCCACCTTATGAATTTAATCCGTTTACTCTGTTTTAAAAGCTTTTTTAAATCGACCAAAAAATGATTCATCTTCTTCGATTGGATCATCGCCACCGGCTTCATGGAATTCCCGGAGCAATTCTTTTTGACGTTTCGTTAATTTCGTAGGTGTAATAACTTTTACTTGGACATGTTGATCACCTGTCCCCCGACCATGGACATTAGGAACACCTTTATTTCTTAACCGAAACACTCTTCCTGATTGAGTGCCCGCTGGAATTTTTAATTTAACATTACCATGCACCGTTGGGACTTCAACTTCATCACCAAGAGCAGCTTGTGTAAACGTCAGTGGTAAATCCATAAATATATGGTCACCTTCACGTTCAAAATATTCGTGTGGTTGAACCTGAATTACGACGAACAAATCACCTGATGGTCCACCTTTTTTCCCAGGCTCACCTTTACCTGTTAGGCGGATTTGTTGACCGGTATCAACTCCTGCAGGAATAGAAATTTGAATACGGCTCTGTTTTTTCACATTTCCTGAACCACCACAAGTTAGACATTTTTCCGGTATAATTTTACCTGTTCCTTGGCAATGATGACACGCTCTTCGATTGACAACACGGCCAAACGGTGTATTTTGTTCAACATTTAGTTGACCTGTTCCATGACAATGTGAACAGTTATTCACTTTTGTCCCTGGCTTTGCTCCAGATCCTTTACATGTATCACACGTTTCATCTTTCGGAATATTAATTTCTGTTTCTTTACCAAATACAGCTTCTTCAAATGTTAATGTCATTGTATATTTTAAATCTGCCCCACGTTCCGGTGCATTTGGATCACGTGAAGCGCCCCCACCACCAAAAAACATATCAAATATATCATCAAATCCTGAAAACCCTGAAGCGCCCCCACCAAAGCCCGAAAATCCTTGTCCTTGGGGATCTGCATGACCGAATTGATCATACTGAGCACGTTTATTATCATCACTTAAAACTTCATAGGCTTCCTTGACTTCAATAAACTGTTTTTCAGCGCCTTCTTCTTTATTTACGTCTGGATGATATTTACGTGCTAGTTTTCGATAAGCTCGACGAATATCTTGTTTTGATGCATCTTTATCGACGCCGAGTACTTCGTAATAGTCACGCTTACTCACTAAATCTCACACTCCTATACAATTCATAGCATACCTTTAATTTTACCACCATTTATCAATGATTAGCAAATAATCACTCATCGTATCGTACGTAAAAAAATCAAAGTCAAGATGACCTTGACTTTGATTGTTTTAACACTTATTTATCGTCTTCTTCCTCGTCTACTTCTTCATAATCAGCATCTACGACATCGTCATCTGTTTGAGCGTCCGATCCTTCTGCTTGTTGTTCTTGAGCCATTTGCTCATAAAGTTTAACAGATAACTGTTGGACTTCTTGTTCAAGGGCTTCCTTTTTTGCTTTAATATCATCGAGATCATCTGATTCTAAAGCCTTTTGTAAAGCTTCTTTTGCTTCTTCTGCTTTCTTTTTCTCATCGTCTGTCACTTTATCTGCTAAATCTTTAATTGTTTTATCCGTTGTAAAAATGAGTTGATCGGCTTCATTTCTTAAATCAACTTCTTCACGACGCTTCTTATCAGCTTCAGCATTTTCTTCTGCTTCTTTCACCATTCGGTCGATTTCTTCTTCAGATAAGCCTGATGAAGACTTAATGGTGATTGATTGCTCTTTATTCGTGCCTAAATCTTTTGCTCGAACATTGACAATTCCATTGGCATCAATATCAAACGTTACTTCGATTTGTGGAACTCCACGTGGTGCTGGTGGAATGTCTGTTAATTGGAAACGGCCTAATGTTTTGTTATCTGCAGCCATCTCACGCTCACCTTGTAACACATGGATATCAACAGCTGTTTGATTATCGGCAGCCGTTGAGAAAACTTGTGACTCGCTCGTTGGAATTGTCGTATTTCGTTCAATCAATCGTGTTGTGACACTGCCCATCGTTTCAATGCCTAAGGATAATGGGGTAACATCGAGTAAAAGGACATCTTTAACATCACCTTGTAACACACCGCCTTGAATAGCTGCGCCTAATGAGACAACCTCATCAGGGTTAACACCTCGTGATGGTTTTTGGCCAATTTCTCGTTCAATTGCTTCTTGTACAGCAGGAATTCGTGTTGATCCACCGACTAAAATAATTTTATTAATGTCACTAGCAGACATGTCGGCATCACGTAAAGCTTGACGTGTTGGTTGCATTGACCTTTCAACTAAGTCAACGGAAAGTTCTTCAAACTTAGCACGTGTTAAAGTCATTTCTAAATGAAGTGGACCCGCGTCACTTGCTGTAATAAATGGTAAAGAAATTTGTGCTTGTGATACCCCAGATAAATCAATTTTAGCTTTTTCAGCGGCATCTTTTAAACGTTGCATAGCCATTTTATCTTGTGATAGGTCAATACCGTTTTCTTTTCTGAATTCTTCTACTAGATGATCGATAATGACCTGGTCAAAATCATCGCCACCAAGTTTATTATCACCAGCAGTGGCAATAACTTCAAAAGTTCCCTCACCAATATCTAAAATGGAAACATCAAATGTTCCACCACCTAAGTCATAAACTAAAATCGTTTGATCGCCTTCTTCATCCATACCATAAGCTAAGGCTGCTGCGGTCGGTTCATTAATAATTCGCTCGACCTCTAGGCCAGCAATTTCACCCGCGTCTTTTGTCGCTTGACGTTGTGAGTCATTAAAGTACGCAGGAACGGTTATAACGGCTTTTTTAACTTCTTCACCAATATAATCTTCGGCATAAGATTTTAAGTGTTGTAAAATAATCGCTGAAATTTCTTGTGGTGTATATTCTTTACCTTCTACCTCTTCCTTATAGTCCGAACCCATATGCCGTTTAATGGATTGCACTGTGTTTGGGTTTGTTATTGCTTGTCGTTTCGCAACCTCACCGACTTGGCGCTCACCATCTTTAAACGAAATAACAGATGGTGTTGTGCGGTTCCCTTCAGGGTTTGGAACAATAACCGGTTCGCCACCTTCAATGACTGCTACACATGAATTTGTTGTACCTAAATCAATACCAATTATTTTACTCAACTTCAACGTCCTCCTAAAAAATATAGTATATTATTTATTTACTTTAACCATAGTTGGTCGAATGACACGATCATTAAGTTTATAGCCTTTTTGTAACTGTTCAAGAACGATATTTGATTCCTCTGATGCCTCTTCAACTTGCATAACGGCATGATGTAAATTTGGATCAAACGGTTTTCCTTCAGCCTCAATTTCCTCTATTCCTTGTGAGGCCAATGCTTCCTTGAATTGATTATAAACCATCGAAATTCCTTCATACAATTGTTTATTACCTTCCGTTGTTTCAACTTGTAAAGCTCGTTCAAAGTTATCTAGTACAGGAAGGAGTTCATTCGCTAATGATTCAGCTTTATATTTACGTTCTTCTGATCTTTCTTTTAAAGTACGTCTTTTAAAATTTTCATATTCTGCTTGAGTACGAGCCATCCGGTCATATAACTCAGCTTTTTCTTGCGTTACTTTTTCAAGTGCTTCCTCTAATTGCTTAATCTTCATTTCATCCGATGGGTCATCACTCGTTGTTTCATCTTCATCATTAACGACTTCTATATTTTCTTGCTCATTATTAATATCTTCAGATGTTGTTTCAACTTTCGTGTCTTCAACTGAATTTTCCGGTTGCTCGTCATCATTTTCTTGTAAATTTTCATTCGTAATATCTTTAGCCACGATCGGCACCTCCTAACAATCACCAGGATAGACTATAACATGAATAGTATGGAAAATAAACTAAAGCGTCTAATATGACATCTTAATCAAATTTATTTAAAATAATGATCTTGATATAAATGATAAAAAGCTTCAGTCATCTCATTTGATAACGCCTTTAATAATGTAATGGCTCGACGATATTGCATACGTGTTGGGCCTATTAAAGCAATTGTCCCCATATATTCATGACCTAAGCGATAAGGAGCAGTTACGAGAGTAAAGTCTTGAATGGGTTCATAGTCATTCTCACGGCCAATCGTTACTTGTAATGTATTTTCAGTCCGTTTTAAAAGATTAGCGATTTCCTCTTCTTGCTCCATCATTAAATAAAATGAGTGAATTTTTTCCACATCATTAAATTCTGGTTGATTAAATAAATTCGCCTTTCCACCAAAATACAATTTTGCTGAATGTTCGCTTTCATTTTTTAATACATCTTTCAAATGAAATAACATATTTTCAAACATATTAATATTATCTTTAATTAATGCGAGTACTTCCTCATCCAGTTTCTCTGACAATTGAATCATTGGTATTCCAGTTAGTCGTTCATTTAAAATATTTACGAGTTTTTCGATGTCGGTTGAATTAATTTTTTCTGGAATAATAAATGTTCGATGTTCGACAAGTCCAGTGTTCGTTACTAAAATAGCGATCGCTGTTCGTGATGTTAATTTAACAATTTGAATTTGTTTTAATCGCGTATTAAAAACTTCTGGCCCTAAGATGATCGTCGTATAATTCGTTAGATCAGAAAGTATTTCCGCGGACATTTCAACGACTCTCTCAAATTCATAAAAGCCATCTTCAACGAGATGTCGGATGACTTGAACATTACTAATATCGGTCATGACCGGAGTAACCAAATGGTCAACATAAAAACGATAACCTTTCTCTGATGGTATACGTCCAGATGATGAATGAGTCTTTTTCAAATAGCCCATCTCTTCCAAGTCAGCCATCACATTTCTAATCGTCGCTGGACTTACGGAAATATTTTCCTTTTCAGAAATGATTTTTGACCCGATCGGACGAGCTGATTTCACAAACTCATCAATGATTGTTTGGAAAATTTCCAATTGTCTCTCTGTTAGCAAGGAGTTCACCCCCTGTTAGCACTCATTGCTCTTGAGTGCTAATTCTCTTTATAAATTATCAAAAACAATTTTTTTTGTCAATATTGATGACTCTTTGTCAAGTAGCGGTTAAATCATGAAAACCCGCTCAACATATGTGAGCAGGTTTTATATCAAATATTTATAATGAATTTAGTAGCATATTGACAGATTTATCAAGCAACAACATCACAACGTTTATCCAGCATTTTGTCAATCATCCAACTGTAAAACAGCCATAAACGCTTCTTGTGGGACTTCCACTGCCCCAACCATTTTCATCCGTTTCTTTCCTTCTTTTTGACGTTCGAGCAATTTTCTTTTTCGGGTCACATCGCCCCCGTAGAGTTTAGCGGTTACGTCTTTACGGACAGCCTTAATCGTCGTTCGGGCAATAATATGGTTGCCAATCGCTGCCTGGACAGGAACTTCAAATTGTTGCCGTGGCATTAACTCTCTTAATTTTTCAACGATTTGTCGTCCTCGTTCATAAGAAAAATCTCGATGAACGATGAGTGATAGAGCATCGATTGATTCACGATTCAACAAGATGTCCATTTTTACAAGGTCTGACTCGCGATTACCGATAAATTCATAATCTAATGAAGCATATCCTTTCGTATGTGATTTTAGTTGGTCAAAAAAGTCATAAACGATTTCTGATAAAGGGAGGTCGTAAATAATATTTACACGAATCTCATCTAAATACTGCATATCAATATATTGACCACGTTTTTTTTGACATAATTCCATAACAGCGCCAACAAAATCTTGTGGAACCATAATTTGTGCTTTGACAAATGGCTCACGAATGACTTCAATGACTTCTCGTTCCGGCATTAATGTTGGGTTATCGACTTGTAAAACTTCACCATCTGTTTTTTCGACTTCATAAACAACACTTGGAGCCGTTGTAATAAGATCGATACCAAACTCTCGTTCAATTCTTTCTTGAACAATTTCCATATGGAGTAACCCGAGAAAACCTGTTCGGAAGCCAAAACCTAACGCTTGTGATGTCTCTGGTTCATAGTAAAGTGATGAATCATTTAACTCTAGCCGCTCTAAGGCTTCTCGCAAACTATTGTATTGGTCAGAGTCAACTGGATATAAACCACAAAAAACCATTGGATTTAATTTACGATAACCAGGCAATGGTTCAATAGCTGGTTCTGTAGCATTTGTAATCGTATCCCCAACTTGCGTATCACTCACATCTTTGATGGCAGCTGTTAAATAGCCGACATCACCAACTGTCAGCTTATCTTTTTCAACCGCATGTGGCGTATAAACACCAATTTCATTCACTTCATAAACATTACCTGTTGCCATCATTTTTATTTGATCGCCAACTTTAACAGACCCTTCCTTAATACGAATGTAGGCAATGACTCCTTGGTAAGAATCGTATAAAGAATCAAAAATAAGTGCTTGTAAAGGGTTATTTTCATCACCTGTTGGCGGTGGAATTTTATAAACAATCTCTTCTAAAATATCTTCAATACCGATATTATCTTTGGCTGATGCTAAAATAATATCGTCCGGATTTACACCAATAATATCGACGAGCTCTTGACTCACTCGCTCAACATCAGCATTTGGCAAATCAATTTTATTAATAACAGGAATAATTTCTAAATCATTG